>DASXKY010000054.1:0-7324 GCA_036496555.1 Burkholderiales bacterium
ACCAAGCAGATCGTCGACGAAATCGACCGCCTCCTCGCGAAGTGCGGCTCGAGCAAGTCGAAGGTGCTGCAGGCCACCATCTGGGTCACCGACATCCGCAACCGCGCGCCGATGAACGAGGTGTGGACCGCCTGGGTCGACGCGAAGAACCTGCCCGCGCGCGCCTGTATCGAGGCCAAGCTCGCCGACCCGCGCGCGCTGGTCGAGATCATGGTGGTCGCGGCCAAATAGAAGATCGCGCCCCCGATCTTGAAGTGCTATTCGAACAGGTTGAGAACGCCGTCGAGGCCCGAATAGGTGAGGGCGCAGCTCGCCTCCGCCCGCACCAGCGGCTTGGCATGGAAGGCGACGGAGAATCCGGCCGCCGCCATCATCTTCAGGTCGTTCGCGCCGTCGCCGATGGCTACGCTCTGCTGCCGGTCGATCTTCAGCTCCTTCAGCACGGCGGCGAACTTGCGCGCCTTGGCGTCGGCGTCGACGATTTCGCCGGCCAGGCGGCCGGCCAGGCGGCCGTCCTTGATCTCGAGCGTGTTGGAAAGGGTGTAGTCGAGGCCGAGTCTCACGCGGAGCCGCTCGGTGAAGAAGGTGAAGCCTCCGGAAACCAGCAGCGTCCTTACGCCATGCTTCGTGCAGGCGGCGAGAAGCTCCTCCGCTCCGGGCGTCAGCCGCAGCTTTTCCCGGTACACCTTCTCGAGCGCCGAGGCTTCCATGCCGGCAAGCAGCGCGACCCGCCGCCTCAGGCTTTCCTGGTAGTCGGCGATCTCGCCGCGCATCGCCGCCTCGGTGATGGCGGCGATCTCGGCTCCCTTGCCGGCGAGCGCCCCGAGCTCATCGATGCATTCGATCGTGATCAGCGTCGAGTCCATGTCCATGGCGAGAAGCTTCAGGCCGGCGAAGCGCCGGCCGGATTCCATCCAGGCATAGTCGATGCGCCGCGCCTGGCAGAGCCTCGCCACCGAGTCGTGAGGATGCGCGTTGAGCAGGCGGAAGGCGCGCTGCGTGATCTGCTCGATGGAAGAGGGCCGCGCCCCGTCCGCCACCGCGTCGACGTCCGCGCGCTCGATGGCCGGGCTCTGCAGGACCAGGTTCATGCGGCGAGCTGCTGCAGGATGTCGCGCACCGCCTGGCCGCGCTCCTGCCAGGCCGGCAGCTTCATGTCGATGCGCAGCTTGTCCTGGCCGGCGAGCTTCGCGCCGCCGCGGCGCTTGATGAAGGCGATGACCTTGGCGCCGTCGATCGGCGGGTTCTTCACGAACTGCAGCTGCACCGCCTCGTGCGTGGCGTCGATGCGCTGCACGCCGAGCGGGCGCGCGGCGATGCGCACGCGGTGGCACTCGAGCAGCGCGCGCGCCGGCTCGGGCAGCTCGCCGACACGGTCGACCAGCTCCTCGCGCAGCGCGTCGAGCGCGTCCGTCGTCTCGGCGTCGGCGAGGCGCTTGTAGAGGGAAAGGCGTTCATGGACGTCGCTGCAGTACGTCGCGGGCAACAATGCCGGAACGTGGAGGTTCACCTCGGCTGATATGTCGACGGTACCCTCCCAGTCGGTCGCTTTTCCGTGTTTTAGCTTTCTGACGGCTCTATCCAGCATGCGCGCGTAGAGATTGAAGCCGACTTCCTGGATCTCGCCCGACTGGGACTCGCCGAGCACTTCACCGGCGCCGCGGATCTCGAGGTCGTGCATCGCCAGGTAGAAGCCCGAGCCGAGCTCCTCCATCATCTGGATCGCTTCCAGGCGCTTGAGCGCGTTTTTCTTCAGCGCTTCCTCGGGCGGGGTGAGGAAGTAGGCGTAGGCCTGGTGGTGGGAGCGGCCGACGCGGCCGCGCAGCTGGTGCAGCTGGGCCAGGCCGAACTTGTCGGCGCGGTCGATGACGATGGTGTTGGCGTGCGGATTGTCGATGCCGGTCTCGATGATGGTCGAGCACAGCAGCACGTTCGAGCGCTGAGCGGTGAAGTCGCGCATCACGCGCTCGAGCTCCCGCTCGCGCATCTGCCCGTGCGCCACCGCTATGCGCGCCTCCGGCAGCAGCCGCAGCATGCGCTCCCGCATGCGCTCGATGCTGGCGACGTCGTTGTGCAGGAAGTAGACCTGGCCGCCGCGCTTGAGCTCGCGCAACACCGCCTCGCGGATCAGCCCCTCCGAGAAAGGGTGCACGAAGGTCTTGATGGCGAGGCGACGCTCCGGCGCGGTGGCAATGACCGAGAAGTCGCGGATCCCTTCCAGCGACATGGCGAGCGTGCGCGGGATCGGCGTGGCGGTGAGGGTCAGCACGTCCACCTCGGCGCGCAGCTTCTTCAGCGCTTCCTTCTGCCGCACGCCGAAGCGGTGCTCCTCGTCGATGATCACCAGGCCGAGGCGCGAGAATTTGACGTCGCCGCTCAGCAGCTTGTGGGTGCCGATGGCGATGTCTATTTCTCCGCTCTCGAGTTTTTTCAGGTTTTCAGAGGTTTCTTTCTGGCTCTTGAAGCGCGACAGTTCGGCGATCTTCACCGGCCAGTCGGCGAAACGGTCGGTAAAGGTCTGGAAGTGCTGTTCGGCGAGGAGCGTGGTGGGGCACAGCACCGCAACCTGCTTCTTGTCGGCCACCGCGACGAACGCCGCGCGCAGCGCGACCTCGGTCTTGCCGAAGCCGACGTCGCCGCAGACCAAGCGGTCCATCGGCTTGCCGGCCGCCATGTCCTTGACGACCGCATCGATGGCCGAGGCCTGGTCGGGCGTCTCCTCGAAGCCGAAGCCATCGGCAAAGGCTTCGAGAGATTTTTGATCCACGGAAAAAGCGAAACCGAGCCGTGCCGCGCGCTTGGCGTAGAGGGCCAGCAGCTCGGCCGCGGCGTCGCGCACCTGCTTCGCCGCGCGCTCCTTCGCCTTGTCCCACTGGCCGCTGCCGAGCTTGTGCAGCGGCGCCTCCTCGGGCTGCGCGCCGCTGTAGCGGCCGATGACGCCGAGCTGGGCCACCGGCACGTAGAGCTTGTCGGCCCCTTCGTACTCGAGGAGCAGGAACTCGGCCTGGCCCTCGTCGAGATTCAGCGAAACCAGTCCCTGGAAACGGCCGATGCCGTGCTGCTCGTGCACCACCGGGTCGCCGACCTTCAGCTCGGAGAGGTCGCGCAGCATGCCCTCTACGGAGCTGCGCTTTTCCGCGCCGCGCGCGCGCCGGCGCACCACGCCGGCGTAGAGCTCGGCCTCGGTGACGATCGCCCAGCCTTCGGCAGGGACGGCGAAGCCATGAGCGAGCGGAGCCACGCCTATGCAAAATGCCTTTTCGCCTTTGGAAAACTCTTCAAAAGTTCCACAAAGGGACGGCTTGAGCCCGTATTCGTTGAAATACTGCAGCATCGTCTCGCGCCGCCCGGGCGATTCGGCGGCGACGAGCAGGCGCAGGCCCGAGGTGCCGAGGAAGCGCTTCAGCGCGGCGAGTGGATCCTGCGCGCGCCGGTCGACCGCCACCGGCGGCAGCGGCGCCGCGAGGAGCGGCTGCTCCTCCTCCTCTTCGCCCGCCGCGAGGATGTCCACGCGCGGGAAGTCCTTCGCGTGCACGAAGAACTCCTCGGCCGGCATGAAGATCTGCGCCGGCGGCAGCAGCGGCCGGTCGGGGTCGCCGCCCAGCAGGTTGAAGCGCGAGGTGGCGTCGCGCCAGAACTCCTGTGCGGCGGCGGGCACCTCGCCGTGCAGGACGAGGACCGTCCCGGCCGGGAGGTAGTCGAACAGCGTTGCGGTGGACTCGAAGAAGAGCGGCAGGTAGTACTCGATGCCGGCGGCGGGAATGCCCGTCGAGACGTCCTTGTAGAGGCGCTTTTTCGACGGGTCACCCTCGAACAGCTCGCGCCAGCGGCTGCGGAACCGCGCACGCCCTTCGTCGTCGAGCGAAAACTCGCGCGCCGGCAGCATGCGGATCTCCTTGACCGCGTAGACCGTGCGCTGGGAGTCGACGTCGAAGGTCTTGATCGCGTCGACCACGTCGTCGTCGAGGTCGAGGCGGTAGGGCAGCGCGGCACCGGTCGGGAACAGATCGATGAGGCCGCCGCGGAAGCAGAACTCGCCGGGCGCGACGACCTGGGTGACCGCTTGGTAGCCGGCGACGACGAGCTGCTGCCGCAGGCCGTCCAGGTCGAGGCGCTTGCCCGACTCGACGAGGAAGGTGCGCGCGGCGAGGTAGCCCGGCGGGCACAGGCGGCCGAGGGCGGTCGGCGCCGCCACGACGGCGACGTCGAAGTCGCCGCGCTGGATGCGGTAAAGCGTGGCGAGCCGCTCACTTACAAGGTCGTGGTGGGGCGAGAACTGGTCGTAAGGCAGCGTCTCCCAGTCGGGCAGCAGGCAGACGCGCAGCTGCGGCGCGAGCCAGGCCAGCTCCTCGACCAGGCGCTGCGCGTCGAGCGCGGTCGCGCTGATCACCCCGAGCGGCTTCTCCGCCGCCGCCAGCCGGGCGAGGGCGAGCGCGTCCGCCGAGGCGGCGAGCCGCGTGTAGCGCCTGCGGGCGGGAAGGGAATCGCGCTGCATCAAGGAAAAAAGCGTGTAATTATATCGGCCTGAATCTAAAGAACTTCGATCGTTTCCTTGTCAGTTTTCGCGCTCATACCCGCCGCGGGAAGCGGCTCGCGGCTGTCGAAAAGGCAGCCGAAGCAGTATGCCGCGCTCGCCGGCAGGCCGATGCTATGGCACGCCATCCGAGCAGTTTGCATGCCGCCGGTCGAGTCGGTGTTCGTGGTGCTCGCGCCCGGCGACAAGGCTTTCGTCAGGCACGACTGGAAGGCCTTCAAGGGCAAGCTCGAGCCGCTCTATTGCGGCGGCGAGACACGCCGCGATTCGGTCTACAACGGCCTGGTGGCGGCGATGTCCGGGGTCGACGCCGACGACTGGATGTTAGTGCACGACGCGGCGAGACCGTGCCTGCCCCGCAAAGATTTTTTGAATTTGATAAAAGAAGCCAAACCGGATCAGATTGGCGGGCTGCTTGCTCTTCCGGTGGCGGAGACGGTGAAGCGCGCGCAGAAGGACGAGGCGGGCGTGCAGCGCGTCGCCGGCACGGCAGACCGCACGCAACTCTGGCTCGCGCAGACGCCGCAGATGTTCCGCGCCGGGCTGCTCGCGCAGGCGCTGCGCCGGGCGAGGAGCGCGGTGACCGACGAGGCGAGCGCGGTGGAGCAGATGGGGCTCAAGCCGCGGCTCGTCGCCGGCAGCCGCGAGAACCTCAAGGTGACCTGGCCCGAGGATCTCGCCATTGCCGAGGCTATCCTCAAGGGGCGCAAGTGACATGAGAATCGGCCAGGGCTTCGACGTGCATCCGTTCGCCGAGGGGCGCAAGCTGATGATGGGCGGCGTCGAGATCTCCCACGCCAAGGGCCTGCTCGGCCATTCCGACGCCGATGTGCTGCTGCACGCGATCTGCGACGCGCTGCTCGGCGCCGCCGGCCTCGGCGACATCGGCCAGCACTACCCCGACAGCTCGCCGCAGTATGCCGACGTCGACAGCCGCGTGCTGCTGCGGAGCACGGCGGCGAAGCTGAAGGAGCGCCAGCTGCGCGTGGTGAACATCGACGCCACCATCATCGCCGAGGCGCCGCGCATGGCGCCGCACATCGCGCGCATGATCGGCAACATCGCCGCCGATCTCGGCATCGCGCCCGCGATGGTCAACGTAAAAGCCACCACCACGGAGCGGCTGGGATTCGTCGGCCGCGACGAGGGCATTGCGGCGATGGCAGTGGCTCTGGTCGAGTGACATGTATTCCCCGCCCTACAACCGCGTCGAGGATCGCGCCGAGCTGCTGGCGTTCATGCGCGCCAACAGCTTCGCGGTTCTGGTTACCGGGACCGGCGGGACGCTCCAGGCGTCGCACCTGCCGGTAAGAATCGTTGAAAAGGAAAGCAATCTCGCCCTTGATCTGCACATGGCGAAGAACAACCCGCAATGGCAGGAGTTCTTCGACGACGAGGTGATGGTGGTCTTCGCCGGTCCGCACGCCTACGTTTCGCCGCGCTGGTACGTCGACCGGGAGCGCGTGCCGACCTGGAACTACGCCGCGGTGCACGCCTACGGCGTGCCGGCCCTGGTAGAGGACCGCGACAAGAAGTACGCCTCGCAACGCCGCCTGGTCGCCGAGATGGACCCGCAGTGGCTGACGAAGTTTGACAAGCTTCCCGGCGAGTACGTGGATAGGATGCTCGACGGGATCGTCAACTTCGAGATCCCGGTGAGTCGCCTGGAGACGCGCTGGAAGCTGTCGCAGAACCGCGGCCGGCGCGAGATGGAGCTCATCGCCGCGCAGCTCGACAAGTCGACGGACTGCGTCGCGCGCGCGCTTGCGGACCTGACGCGCAAGCATCTGGTCGATTCCTAGAGGGGGGAAGATGCCGCAGACCGTGATGAAGAATTCGCCGCCGGACCAGTTCGAGCTGTTCGACAACCCGGGCGGCGGCCGCATCGCCGGCATCGCCGCCGTTCTGCTCGGCGCTGCGTTCGTCTTCATGGTCTGGTACGAGTTTCCGCGCGACACGGGGCAGCGCATCTGGGCGCTGTTCGCCGCGCTGGTGGGCCTGTGCGCCATCCTCGGCGGCGTCATGCTCTATTGGCTGTCGCAGCGCTCGCCGTACCTGATCCTGCGCGCCGACGGCGCCGGGCTGCGCGTGGTCGAGCGTTTCCGCTTCCATCGCGAGCCGATCTATCTCCTGCTGCCCTGGCCCAAGATCCGCGAGTTCCGCCTGCGGCCGATGGGCGAAGCAGGGTACGCTCTGGAGGTGCAGGCCGACCTGCCTGCGGACGAGGAAGGGCGCATCCGCGCGCTGCTGAAGTTCTCGTCACCCCCCGGCATCCTGCTGTTCGAGATCCCGCTCAACTGGCTGCCGGTCAGCGACCAGTGGATCGGCGACATCCTGCGCGCCATCTCGCAGCGCAGCCAGACGCGCACGCAGGGTTGAGCCGGCCCGCTCCGGGCCATTTGTCCTAGCCCGAGGTCTTGCTCCTCCCCGGCGGCGCGGCCATGATGGCGCTGCGGGGGGAGCCATGCGCCTGTTCTTTGCCTTGTGGCCGCCGGAAGACACTGCGCTCGCGCTGGAGCGTTGGGCGGCGCCGCTGAAAGGCCGGCGCGTACCGGCCGGCAACATCCATATGACTCTCGCCTTCCTTGGCGAGGCGGATCCCGCCAAAGCCGGCGCCGCGGCGCGGCGCGCGCAGGGGATGGCGTTCCGGCTGCCGATCGAGGAGGCGCGCCACTGGGCGCACAACGACATCGTATGGGCCGCCCCGCGCAGCATGCCAGTGGGGCTGCAGCAGCTCGTCGAAAGCCTGCAGCTCGAGCTCTTCAAGGCGGGCTTCATCCTCGAGCGGCG
>DASXKY010000055.1:0-20777 GCA_036496555.1 Burkholderiales bacterium
ACCGGAACTGCGCGTGCGCAGCGGGCAGCGCGGCGAGCATCGTCAGCGCGGCGAAGAGGTGCCTCACTTCACTTCCTCCACCGGGTGGGCGCCGAGCTTGCCCTTCGCCGCGAAGCCGGCGGCCGCTTCGGGCGTCGCCGCGAACTGCGACATCTTCTCGAGCTCGGCCTTGTTCGGCTGCGCGTTGGCGAGCATGGCCTCGTCCAGGCCGCGCACGCCGGTGGTCACCTGCGTGCCGCTCGAGCCGGTGCGCGCGGCGTTGAACAGCTGTGCGACGCCGCTGTCGCCCTGCTTCGCGGCGCCGGGCGCGCCGAAGCGCAACGCGAGCATGCGCACCCAGCCTTCGCCGCTCGCGCTCTTCACCCGCGTCCAGCCGCCCTTGCGCTCGAGCGCTTCGAGCGCTGCGTTCTCCGGCAGCTCGGCGATGGTCGCGGCGTCGGCCGCCGGCTCCTTCTTCAACTCGGAGGCGCGGATAACGGTGGCGGGCTCGGCGATCGCGAGCAGCGGGCAGAGCAGGAGAAGGGCGAGGAGTCTCACGCTTTTCTCTTGGGTTCGAACAATTCTACTTCCTGCGCGCGCCCTTTTACTTTGTAGGAACCTGCCAACACAAAATCGAAGTCACTTCCACACAGCTCCATCGTGTCGCGCGAAACCAGGATGCGCCGCTTCGCGTCCTTGGTGAGGCCCTCGATGCGGCTCGCCAGGTTCACCGTGTCGCCGATGGCGGTGTACTCGCGGCGGCGGTCGGAGCCGATCAGGCCGACCACCGCGGGCCCCGAGTGCAGGCCGATGCCGACGTCGAACTCGAGCTCGCCGCCGAGCTCGCGCTTGAACGCCTGCAGCGTGTCGGCCATCTCGAGCGCGCAGGCCACCGCGTGGCGGGCGTGCTCGGCGTCGTCGAGCGGCGCGCCCCACAGCGCCATGATGCAGTCGCCGATGAACTTGTCGAGCGAGCCGCCGTGGCGGAACACCACTTCCACCTGCAGCGAGAAGTACCGGTTGAGCAGGGCGACGACTTCCTCCGGCTGGCGCGTCTCGGAGAGCGTGGTGAAGCCGCGGATGTCGGAGAAGAGGAGCGTCACCTGCCGCGTCTGGCCGGCGCCCTCGATGCCGCCGCGCTCGATGAGCTGCCGCACCACGTGCGGGTTGACGAAGCGCGAGAACATCGCCACCGCCTCGCGCCGCTGCTGGCGCTCGCGCAAGTACTCCGAGAGCGCCGCGGCGGCGTAGAAAGTCCACGCCGCGGCGAGCGGCGCAAGCAGCGGCAGGAGGACCAGCCGGCCGGCGAGGAACCAGCTGGCTCCGAGCAATAGGATGGTGGCTGCGCCCAGCGCGGCTCCGCTCGCTCTTACGTCGAGGCCACGTCTGAAGGCAAAGAACAGGAAACACAGCAAGGCGAAGCCGATCGACGCGGGCCACCACACCGGCGCGTAGCGCATGTGGCGGTCGTTCTTCAGGTTCTCGATCGCGGTGCCGAGGATCTCGGCGCCCGGCTGCACCGGCGAGAGTGGCGTGATGCGCCGGTCGCCGAGGCCGGCGGCGTCGGCGCCGACGATGACGATCTTGCCGCGGAACTCGTTCGCCGGCCGCCGGCGCGCGGACCGGTCGAAATCCTCGTACAGGTCGCTGAAGGAAACGTGCGGGAAGCCGTCGGCCGCGCCGCGCCAGGCGAGCACCATGTCGTCGGCGTCGGGCACCGGATAGCCGAGGTCCATCGCCACCCGCGCAGGCAGCGACGGGACGTCCCAGCCGCCGATGCGATGCCGCAGGAAGTAGCGTCGGCCCACGCCGTCTTCGTCGCGAAGAAAGTTGATGGTTCCGGTGCGCCAGAGCTTGGCGGGCAGCACGAGCGGCGGGATGACCGCGATGCGCGCGTCCGGGTCGGCGCCGGGATGGCGCACCAGGCCGAGCAGCGGCGCCGCCTCGGAGGCCTTGACGCCGTCGGGCGAATCGAGCCGCACCATCGGATAGAAGATGTTGTCGTGCTTCGAGGCGGCGTCGATGAATGCCTGGTCGCTTTCCGGCCTGATGCGGTCGGGCTCGGAGAAGTTGATGTCGAACACGATGGCGCGCGGCTTCTGCGCTGCGATGCCGTCGACGAGGACGGCGTAGACCGCGCGCGGCCACGGGAAGCGGCCGGCGTCCCACTTTTGCATCTCGACGAGGCTCTTCTCGTCGACGGTGACGAGCACGATGTCGGGGTCGGGCGCGAGGGCCGCCGCCTGATGCTGGACGAACGCGTCGAGGACCCGGTTCTCGACGGGTTTCAGGGAATGAAGGAAGAACAACTCCAGAGCCGCAACGGCCGACACCGTGGCGGCGAGGAGTCTCACAGCTTGAGGCGCCGCCAGATTTCGGCGCTGAGCGCGGCCTGGTTGAGGGTGTAGAAGTGCAGGCCGGGCGCACCGCCGGCGATCAGCTTCTCGCACAGCGCGGTGACCGCGTCGAGGCCGAAGGCCCGGATCGACGCGGCGTCGTCGCGGTAGCCGTCGAGCTTGAGCCGCATCCAGCGCGGGATTTCGGCGCCGCTGGCGTCGGAGAAGCGGGCAAGCTGCGAGAAGTTGGCGATCGGCATGACGCCGGGGACGATCGGCAGCGAGATGCCGGCGGCGCGGCAGTCCTCGACGAAGCGAAAATACGCGTCGGCGTTGTAGAAGTACTGCGTGATGGCGGCGTTGGCGCCGGCGTCGACCTTCTTCCTGAAGTTGCGCACCTCGTCGGCAGCGTAGCGCGTCTGCGGGTGGTATTCGGGGTAGCAGGCCACCTCGATGTGGAACCAGTCGCCGGTCGTCTCCCGCACGAAGGCCACCAGCTCCGAGGCGTAGCGGAATTCACCCGAGGCGCCGAGGCCGGAGGGAAGATCGCCGCGTAGCGCGACCAGGTGGCGGATGCCGTTGGCCTTGTAGCGCCCGAGCTGCTCGGCGATGTCGTGGCGCGTCGAAGCGACGCAGGAAATATGCGGCGCCGCCTCGTGCCCGGCGCGGCGGATCTCCATCACGGTTTCGAGCGTGCCGTCGCGCGTCGAGCCGCCCGCGCCGTAGGTACAGGAGAAAAACCGCGGCTTGAGCTTCGCCAGCTCCTGCCAGGTGTCCCGCAGGCGCAGTTTTCCTTCCGCTGTTCGCGGCGGGAAGAACTCGAAGCTGTTATCGGCCATTGATGAAGGGCTTCAGCGCCGCGAAGGCGGCGCGGTTCACCGGTGCGTCGAGCCCGGCCTCGCGCGCCATGCGCGCGACCGCGCCGCACAGCCAGGGCGCCTCGAGCCTGTTGCCGGCCTCGAGATCGTGCGCCATGGAGGCCTTCATCTCCGCCGGCAGCGTCTCGGCGAACTTCATCCGCTTCTCGACGAAGTCGTCGGCGAGCTTCACGCCGCGCGCGCGGCCGACCGCCCAGGTCTCGCGCATCGCCTGTTCCATCATCCAGCGCAGGTCGGGATCGCCGCGGATCACGCCGAGCGGGGCGCGCGAGGCGGCGGTGGCGGTGCTGAGCGCCACCAGGAACACGAACTTCTCCCAGTTCGCAGCCACGATGTCCTCGGCGATCTCGGCGTTGAGCTTCGACTCCTTGCAGGCGGCGAGGAATTTCTCGGCGGCCGGACGCTGCGAAGGCACCAACGTGCCGAACTGCAGGCGCGCCATCTGGCCGATGTGCTCGATCACGCCGGGCTCGGCGATGCGCGAGGCGATGTAGGCGGAGCCGCCCATCACCGAGCTCTCGGGGAAGAACTGGCGCAGGCGCTCGATCGACTCGACGCCGTTCTGGAACGGAATCACCTGCGTCTCGGGGCCGACGATCGGCTTGATCTGCGTCGCGGCGCCCTCGGTGTCCCAGAGCTTGACGCCGAACATGACCACGTCGACCGGGCCACCGATCTCCGCCGGCTGCTCGACGGCGCGCACTTTGAGCAGCGCGTCGCCGTGCGTGCTGTTGAGGCGCAGGCCGTTCGCCTTCATCGCCGCGAGGTGCCGGCCCCTCGCGATGAACGTCACCTCGTGGCCGCCCTGCAGCAGGCGGCCGCCGAAATAGCCGCCGACGCCGCCCGAGCCCATGCAGGCGATTTTCATCTCAATAGCGGTAGTGGTCCGACTTGTACGGCCCGCTCTTCGCCACGCCGATGTACTTCGCCTGCTGATCGGTGAGCTCGGTCAGCGTCGCGTTCAGCTTCTTCAGCTGCAGGCGCGCCACCTTCTCGTCGAGGTGCTTGGGCAGCGTATAGACGCCGACCGGGTACTTCGACGTGTTGGTAAAGAGCTCGATCTGCGCGATGGTCTGGTTGGCGAACGAGGAGCTCATCACGTAGGACGGGTGGCCGGTGCCGCAGCCGAGGTTCACCAAGCGGCCCTTGGCAAGCAGGATGATCCGCTTGCCGTCGGGGAAGATGATGTGGTCGACCTGCGGCTTGATCTCTTCCCATTTGTATTGCGCCAGCGCCGCGACCTCGATCTCGTTATCGAAGTGGCCGATGTTGCAGACGATGGCCTGGTCCTTCATCTTCTTCATGTGGCCGTGGTTGATCACATTGAAGTTGCCGGTGGCGGTGACGAAGATGTCGGCCTTGTCGGCGGCGTAGTCCATGGTGACGACGCGGTAGCCTTCCATCGCCGCCTGCAGCGCGCAGATCGGGTCGACCTCGGTTACCCACACCTGGGCCGACAGGGCGCGCAGCGCCTGCGCCGAGCCCTTGCCGACGTCGCCGTAGCCGGCCACCACCGCCACCTTGCCGGCCACCATGACGTCAGTGGCGCGCTTGATGCCGTCGACCAGCGACTCGCGGCAGCCGTACAGGTTGTCGAACTTCGACTTGGTGACCGAGTCGTTGACGTTGATCGCCGGGAACAGCAGTCGCTTCTGCTTGTGCATCTCGTAGAGACGGTGCACGCCGGTGGTGGTCTCTTCGGTGACGCCCTTGATGTCCTTGGCCATCTGCGCGTACCAGCCGGGCTTGCGCTTCTTGATGGCCGCGAAGAGATACTCCTCTTCTTCGCTGCCCGGCTTGGCGAGCAGCGACGGATTCTTCTGCGCCTCTTGCCCGAGGTGCATGAGCAGCGTGGCGTCACCGCCGTCGTCGAGGATCATGTTCGGACCCTTGCCATCCTTGAACTCGAAGATGCGGTGGGTGAACTCCCAGTACTCTTCCAGCGACTCGCCCTTATAGGCGAACACCGGGATGCCGGCGGCCGCGATGGCGGCGGCGGCGTGGTCCTGGGTGGAGAAGATGTTGCACGATGCCCAGCGCACCTCGGCGCCCAGCGCCTGCAGCGTCTCGATCAGCACCGCGGTCTGGATCGTCATGTGGAGGGAACCGGCGATACGCGCGCCCTTGAGGGGCTTGGCTGCCGCGTATTCGGAGCGGATCGCCATCAAGGCGGGCATCTCGGACTCGGCGATCAGGATCTCCTTGCGACCCCAGTCGGCGAGCTTCAGGTCGGCGCAGTGGAAGTCGCCGGCTTTACTGTTAAGTACGGCTGCATTCATGGTTTTCGTCCTCTGAAAAGACAAAGCGCTCGCACCGTTTCCGATGCGAGCGCCGTTGAATTTAGCTGAGCCTGACCCCCACTTGCCTCTTTTGCGGGGACGCAACGCTCCTCAGCGGGCGTGATTCTAGCGGGGATATTTCACCCGCCGCAAGGGCGGCGTCCCTTATCCTTCGCATATGGCGCTAGTGACGAACGGGGCGACGACAGCCCTGGCGAGCGTGGTATTCCTGAAGATGCACGAATTCCCCCGCCGGCCGGTGACCGAGCAGGCGCGCCTGCGCGCCCAGCTCGAGGCGGCGGTGGCGATCACCGCCGCCGAGCTCGACCCCGCGAGCCGCATCGTGCTCGACGCCGCCGACGGCGCCGCGGTGGTAGTGCTCGGCGACCCGCTCGGCGCGCTGCGCCTCGCCGAGCGCTCGCTGTTTGCCGCCGCCGCCGGCCTGCCGCTCGCCATCGGCATCAACCACGGCGCGGTGCAGCTCGCCGGCGCCGGCCGCGGCGACGAGGGACTTGCCGGCGACGGCATCGCGGTGGCGGCGAACGTCGCCGAATTCGCGGTGCCCTCGGCGCTGCTCGTCTCGAGGTCGTTCCGCGACGCGCTCGCCGACGTGCAGCCCGGCCTGGAGACGCAGATGCTCTCGGCCGGCAGCTTCACCGACGCCGGCCTGCGCACCCACGAGATCTTCGCGCCGGACCATCGCGTGCCGCGGCGGCGCCATCGCCGCTATCTCGCGGCGAGCATTGCGGCGGCGATCCTGCTCGTCGGCGCCGGGGTCGGCGCGCGCATCCAGGCCGAAGGCCAGGAGAAGTTCCTCAGCGCGGTCGCGGCGAAGTACCGCGACACGACCGCCCAAGGCCGGAGCTATTGGCGGGATCTGATGAGCAAGGTCAAGTTCTAGTGGCGAAGAAGAAGCTCAGCAAGATCGGCCGCTACAAGATCATCGGCGAGCTCGGCCGCGGCGCGATGGGCATCGTCTACCGCGCCGAGGATCCGAACCTCGACCGCGTCGTTGCGCTGAAAACCATCCTCCTCTCCGACGACGCGGAGGGGCGCAAGGACTATCACAAGCGCTTCTTCCTCGAGGCGAAGGCGGCGGGCAAGCTCACGCACCCGCACATCGTCACCACCTACGACTTCGGCGAGGAGGAAGACTTCGCATTTCTCGCCATGGAGCTGCTCGAGGGAACCGAGCTGCGCACGCGCATGAAGGAGGGGCCGCTCGACATCGCCGAGGCGGTCGACATCGCACAGCAGGTGGCCGACGGCCTCGGCTTCGCGCACGAGCGCGGCGTGGTCCACCGCGACATCAAGCCGGGCAACATCATGATCCTGCCGCGCGGCCAGGCGAAGATCATGGACTTCGGCATCGCGCGCATGCGCAGCGACGATTTCAAGACCAGCACCGGCATCGTCATGGGCACGCCGCGCTTCATGTCGCCCGAGCAGGTGGCGGGCGAGCCGGTCGACCAGCGCTCCGACATCTTCTCGCTCGGCGTGGTGCTCTACGAGATGATCACCGGCACCGCGCTCTTCGCCGGTGAGGACACGCCGCAGATCGCGCACAACGTCACCAGCGTCGAGCACACGCCGCCCTCGCGCCTCAACCCCGACGTGCCGTCGATGCTCGACTTCGCCGTGGCGCGCGCGCTGAAGAAGGACCCGGCGGTGCGCTACCAGGACGCCTACGAGTTCGCCGTCGACCTGCGCACCTGCCTCGCCGAGCTGCGCTCGCGCGAGACGGCTGGCAAGAAGGGTGAGAAGGAAGGCACGCGCACGGTCAAGATCGACTCGACCACCAACCGCGCGCCGCTCGCGCCGGCGGCGCGCTCGATCGCCTCCGACACCCAGCTGCCGCTCTCGAAGCAGTTCGATTCCTTCGCGGCCGTGCAGCGCCTCAACGCGCCGCACCGGCGCGACCGCAAGCTGCTGCAGCTGCCGCGGCCCGTCGGCTTCCTGCGCCGCGTGAGCGTCGATGCGGGGCCGAGGCTCCTCTTTCTGTCGAGCCTCGTCGCCGCCGCGGCCGGCCTCTACGTCGCGCTAGGCTAATCCTCGAAGGCGATCAGCCCCATGCCGGTGGTCATCGGCGCGTAGTAGTGCCGGTGTACTTGCCTCGCATTTTTCGAAAGGGCGCCGCGCATCGTCAGCCACATGATCAGCTCCACCGCTTCGGCGCCGGCCTGTTCCATGATCTTCTGGTGCGAGAGGTCGGCGAGGCCGTCGGGATTGCGCTCGAGCTCGTCGAGGAACCACTGGTCGAACTTCTCGTTCATGAAGCCGAAGCGCCGGCCCTGCAGCTGGTGCGACATGCCGCCCGTGCCGAGCACGACGACGTTCAGGTCTTTGTCATAGGACTCGACTGCCCGCCGCAATGCCTGTCCCAGCTTGTAACACCGGCGTCCGGAGGGCAGCGGATGCTGTACCACGTTTATCTGAAGCGGCACGCTCTTCACCGGCCAGCCGGCCGGCGTGTGCGGGAAGCACAGGTTCATCGGCACGAGAAATCCGTGCTCGACGCCCATTTCCTGGCAGACGGTGAGGTCGAACTCGTCCGCGATGAGTCTTTCGCAGAGGTGCGTAGAGAAATCGGCGTCGCCGGAAACGGCGGGCAGCGGGCGCGCGCCGAAGCCCTCGTCGGCAATCGCATACTCATCCGCGGCGCCGAGCGCGAACGTCGGGTACTTGTCGAACGGAAATTCAGCGACGTGGTCGTTGTAGACAACGACCGCCACGTCCGGCCTGAGCTTGGCCAGCCACTCGCGCACCGGAACGTAAGCGTCGAAGAGCGGTTTCCACGCGGGATCGAGCTGCTTGCCGCGGTCGTACGCCGGACCCACCGAAGGAACGTGCGACAGGCCGATGCCGGCTACGATCTTGCCCATCAGACCGCGCCGCTGATGTTCCTCGTCTTGAGGAACTCCTCGTACGACTCGCCGCGCATCTGCGCGCCCATGCGGTAGAGGCTGTTGCCGGTCGCCGAGCCCACCTTGAGCATGGCGTAGATGTTCATGCCGGCCTCGATGAGGCCGCTGAAGTCGCGCTGGCGGATCAGGTTCTTCTCTTCCTCGGTGAGGGAAAACCGCGCCATGAAGGCTTCTTCGTCGCGCTTGAAGGCTTCGCGCTCCGCCGGCGAGCAGAGCGCGGTGCACATCCGGTTCAGCCGCCGCCCGCGGCGCGACAGGCGCAGGTCGAAGATGCTGGTATCCGGGATCGGTTTTAGAGCGTGCCCCACACTTCCCTGGCCGTGTCGATACAGAGCTTGAGCTTCGCTTTCTCCTGCTCGACCGTCAAGCTGTTGCCGTGATGGGTGCTGGAGAAGCCGCACTGCGGCGAGAGGCAGAGGTTCTCCAAGGGGACGTACTGCGCAGCTTGCTCGATTCTTTTTTTCAAAAGATCTTTCTTTTCCAATTCCGGGACCTTGGAGCTCACCAATCCCAGCACCACTTTCTTGCCCTTTGGCACGTACTTGAGGGGCTCGAACCCGCCGGAGCGTTCGTCGTCGAATTCGAGGAAAAAGCCGTCGACAGCTATCTTCGAGAACGCCGTCTCCGCGACATAGTCGTAGGAGCCGCTGGCGAGCCAGGTGCTCTTGAAGTTGCCGCGGCAGGTGTGGATCGCCACCGCCATGTCGCCGGGCACCTCGCGGATCGCGGCGTTGACCGCGTCGGCGTAGATCGCGACATCGCGCTTCGGGTCGTCGCCGAGCTTCCTGAACTGCTCCTGCACCTTCGGGTCGCCGAACATGGCGATGGTGGTGTCGTCGATCTGGAGGTAGCGGCAGCCCGCCTTGTAGAGATCGGCGATCTCCTGTCGGTAGCAGCGGGTCAGGTCGGCCCAGAACTGGTCCTGGTCGGGATAAACCTTGCGGATCGAGTCGCGGTCGCCGCGCGCGTGCAGCATGGCCGGAGAGGGCATGGTGAACTTCGGCGTGCCTTTCTTGACGATGCTCTTCAGAAATTCGAAGTGGGAAACCATGCTCGGTCTGGTCCGCCGCAGCTTGCCGGTGACGAACATCGTCGGCGGCTTCGGATCGGCGCCCTTGAATCTAGTGTCGAAGTAGGCGTCGCCCTCGTCGTGCTTGAGCGTGACGCCGTCGAAGCCGGCGAGGAAGTCGATGTGCCACCAGTCGCGGCGGAACTCGCCGTCGGTGATCGACGGCAGGCCGAGGTCCTCCTGCAGCTTGACCGCGTCGCGGATCAGGCGGTCCTCGGTGTCGCGCAGCTCGTTCGCAGAAGCCTTGCCGACGCGCACTTTCTCGCGCAGGTCGTGCAGCTCGTGCGGTCGCAGCAGGCTGCCGACGTGGTCGGCGCGAAAGGGCGGCTTCATGCTGCCCTCCTCAGGCCGTGGCCTTGCTGCGCCAGCCTTCGTGATAGGTCGTCTGCGCCATCTTCGAGTACGGCGCCGGGCTCACCTTGGCGCGGATCTCGATCTGCTTGTGCCGCTCGACGGTCGGCTTCTTCGTGCCGCCGCCTTCCTCGCCCCACACCAGCTTCACTTCGGTGCCGAGCTCGACGTTGGCGTCGACGATGCCGAGCGACAGCATCGAGCGCTCGTTGTAGCTGTAGCCAGAGAACATGTTGAGGCCGGCCTGCTTGCCGTTCAGCATGATCTTGTCGTACGAGGCGGAGGTGTAGTTCGAGAGCGGCAGGTCGAGGAATTTGTACGGATCGCCCTGCTCGAGCATCGAGCGCCAGATCTTGACGACGTCGTCCGGGTTCCAGGCGAAGGTCACCTTGCGGCGATGCGGCTGGCCGGCCATCTTCTGCAGCGCTTCCTTGCCGATGAAGTCGTGGTCGAACTTGATGAACGAGCCATAGCCCATCTCGTACGGCGTGACGTAGTAGTCCTCGATGTTCTTCGAGACGAAGCTGCCGCCGATCGAGCCCGTCGCTTCGTAGCTGTTCGCCGGCAGCCACTCGCGGTACTTCTTCATCTTCTCGCCGGTGTAGACCGCGGGCAGCGGCGAGGGGATCCAGCCCGATTCGCAGGTGTTGGTTGCGTAAGCGCGCGCGCCGACTTCCTTCAGGCCGAACTCCTTGCCGGCGGCGACGATCGCAGCGCGGATTTCCTCGCGCTCGGCGTACGGACCCCAGACCTCGAGGCCGGGGGCGCCCGCCATGCCGTGGCGCAGCGTGCGCACGGCGCGGCCGGCGATCTTCATCGTCGCCATGTGGAAGAACTTGAGCTCGGGCAGCGGGCCGCCATTCAGCTTCTCGATCACCTTCCAGGCGTTCGGGCCCTGGATCTGGAAGCGGTAGTTGGTGCGGTTGATCGCCAGGCCCTTGGTATTGCCGGGCGAGCGGTCGTCCTTCCTGGTCTTGACGTTGAAGCCGCCGGTCTCGGCGTGGAACTGGATCCAGCTCGCCGCCGGCGCGCGGCCGACGAACACCATGTGGTTCTCTTCGAGGTGAAAGAGGATGCCGTCGCCGATGATGTGGCCGTCGTAGCTGGTCGGCGCCAGCTGCTTGGCGCGGTTCACCGGGAAGTTGGCGAAGCTGTTCATGCCGAGGTGGGTGAAGAGCTTCAGCGTGTCCGGGCCCTGCACGTACTGCTCGACCATGTGGTGCGACTGGTCGAACAGCACCGCGCTCTTCGCCCACGCCGCCTGCTCGTCGCGCCAGTTGGAAAATTCCGACGGCACCACGGGATACACATAGGCGCCGATCTGCGAATTGCGCAGATGGTCGACGGTATTGCCTGCCGCCTTGAGGACTTCCTCGAGGTTGCGCATCTGTTTGCCTCCTCCAATCGGGAGGGCTACTCTAGCGCAATGATTGGATCCAATCCAGCCTTTTTGGGCCCCTGCATTGGGCCGAAACCCACGTGATTGGATACAAAAACGTCGCCCTGCGTCTGAGGGAAATGATCCTGCGCGGCGAGCTTGCGCCTGGGGAGCGCCTCGCCGAAGTGGCGCTGGCGGCACGGCTGGGCGTGTCGCGCACGCCGATCCGGCAGGCGCTTCCGGCGCTGGCACGCGAAGGTTTGCTGGCCGCGGCCGGCCGCCGCGGATTCGTCGTGCGCTCGTTCAGCCCGCAGGATGTCCTCGATGCGATCGAAACGCGTGGGCTGCTCGAAGGCCTCGCCGCGCGCCGCATCGCCGAAAGAGGCGCGACGCCGGAATTGCTTCGATCTTTGAAGGAATGTCTTTCCCAAGGGGATGCAATTCTCGCGAAGCGGCGCTTCGAGAGCGCCGATGAGGCGAGCTACAGCGACATGAACGGCCGTTTTCACGCCCTGATCGTCGAGGGCGCGGCGAGCCGGATCTTCGCCGACACGTTGGCGCACAACGACCACGTGCCGTTCGCCTCCGCGCGTGCGGTGGCATTCAGCCGCGATCCCGCGGTGCTGCTACCGGTGCTGAATTACGCGCACCGGCAGCATCACGCCATCGTGCAGGCTTTGGCGAACCGGGAAGCTGCCAGGGTGGAGGCCCTCATGCGAGAGCACGCCACGCCGGTGAAGGAAGTACTGAATCTGAAGCTTTAAGCCGCTTCTTTCAGCGCCAGAGCTTTGTTCGTCGCTTCCCACGTGAACTCGGGCTCGGCACGGCCGAAGTGGCCGTAGGCGGCGGTCTTCTCGTAGATCGGGCGCAGCAGGTCGAGCATCTGGATGATGCCCTTCGGGCGCAGGTCGAAGTTGGCCTGCACCAGCTGCGCGAGCTTGTCGTCGGAGATCTTGCCGGTGCCGTGGGTGGTGACCATCACGCTGGTCGGCCGGGCAACGCCGATGGCGTAGGAAACCTGCACCAGGCAGCGCGAGGCGAGGCCCGCAGCGACGATGTTCTTCGCCACATAGCGCGCCGCGTAGGCCGCGGAGCGGTCGACCTTCGACGGATCCTTGCCGGAGAACGCGCCGCCGCCGTGCGGCGCCGAGCCGCCGTAGGTGTCGACGATGATCTTGCGGCCGGTGAGGCCGCAGTCGCCCTTCGGGCCGCCGATCTCGAACGCGCCGGTCGGGTTGACGAGGTACTTCACCTTGCCCTTTACCAGGTGCTTGGGCAGCACCGGCTTGATCACCTGCTCGATCACCGCCTCCTCGATCTGCTTGTGGGTCAGGCCGGGCGCGTGCTGCGTCGAGAGCACCACCGTCTCGATCGAGTCGGGCCTGCCATGCGCGGAGTACTTCATCGTCACCTGCGACTTCGCGTCGGGCCGCAGCCAGGCGAGGCGGCCGTCGCGGCGCACTTCCGCCTGACGCTCGACCAGACGGTGCGACAGGTAGATCGGCAGCGGCATCAGCTCGGGCGTCTCGTCGCAGGCGTAGCCGAACATGAGGCCCTGGTCGCCCGCCCCCTGGTCGAGGTCGAGTCCCTTGCCCTCATCGACGCCTTGCGCGATGTCGCGCGATTGCTCGCCGTAAGCGACCACCACCGTGCAGCCGTCGCAGTCGAAGCCGATCTTCGGGTCGGTGTAGCCGATGCGGCGGATGGTCTTGCGCGCGATGTGCTGGAAGTCGACGCGCGCGTTGGTGGTGATCTCGCCGGCGAGCACCACTAGGTTGTCCTTCACCAGCGTTTCCGCCGCGACGCGCGAGCGCGGGTCCTGGGCTAGAATCGCGTCGAGCACCGCGTCCGAGATTTGATCCGCGACCTTGTCGGGATGGCCCTCGGAGACGGATTCGGAAGTAAACAGAAATTCGCTCATTGTTTTAGCGTCTCGGCAATTTCGATCGGGAAGAGACCGCAAGGATATCAAATAACTTGCACCGATTCCCCCGCCTCCTCCTCCGACTAGCAGCGAAGTTGCCTCTCCGCACGCTGCACGCGGTGGGAACTGTCCTCGGCTGGCTGGTCTATGGGATCTCCCCCACGTACCGCAGGAATCTGCGCGCCAATCTCGCGCAGGCCGGCTATGCCGATGCGGCTACGCGCCGCGCGGCGATCGCCGCCGCGGGGCAGATGGTCGCCGAGCTGCCGGCGCTCTGGTTCCGCGACCAGCGCGAGATCGCCGCGCTGGTGAGGCGAGTCGAGGGCGCCGAACCGGCGCTGGCCGCGGTCGCGCGGCGCCGGCCGCTGCTCTTCCTCGCGCCGCACATGGGAGCGTTCGAGCTCACCTCGCAGTACGCCTCGGTGCAGGTGCCGATCACGGTGCTCTACCGGCCACCGAAGATGGCCTGGCTCGAGCCCGCGATGAAGGAGGGCCGTTCGCGCGGCCGCGTGCGCCTCGCACCGGCCGATCTGTCCGGCGTGCGCGAGCTGATGGCGGCGCTGAAGCGCGGCGAGGCGGCGGGCTTCCTGCCCGACCAGGTGCCCGGCGAAGGCGAGGGCGACTGGGCCGAGTTCTTCGGCCGGCCGGCTTACACGATGACGCTTGCGGCGAAGCTCGTCGAGCGCGCCGGCCTCGAGTGCTTCCTCGCCTACGCGCGCCGGCTGCCGCGCGGCGCGGGCTACGAGCTGGTGCTGCGGCGCCTGCCGGAGAAGCTCGCCGGCGAGACCCCGGCGCGGCGCCTGAACCGCGCCATCGAGTCGCTGGTGCGCGAGTGCCCCGGCCAGTACCTGTGGGGCTACAACCGCTACAAGTCGCCGCGCGGCGCGAAGCCACGGCCATGACGCGCATTGCTCTGTGCTTCGTGTGGCTGCTGCAGCTTTTCCCGCTGAAGGTCGTCGCCGCAGTCGGCAGCGTGGTCGGCCGTGCCATGTTCTGGCTGATCCCGGAGCGGCGCCACGTCACGCGCGTCAACCTCGCCAAGTGCTTTCCGCAGCTGCCGCCGCACGAGCGCGAGCGCCTGGCGCGCGCGCACTTCCGCGCGTTCTGCCGGGCCATGGTCGAGCATGGCATCCTCTGGTGGTCGCCGCGCGAGCGGATCGAGCGCCTGGTGCGCCTCGAGGGTCTCGAGCACCTGCGCGCGTTCGACGGCAAGCCGGTGATCCTCTTCGCGCCGCACTTCGTCGGCCTCGACGCCACGCTGCAGCGTCTTTCGCTCGAGATGCCGGTGGCGATGATGTACGCACGGCAGAAGAATCCGCTCTTCGAGCGCGTGCTCTATGAAGGCCGCTCGCGCTTTGGCGGCCGCATGTTCCCCCGCCAGGCCGGCATCAAGGAGGGCCTGCGCGTCATCGGCGAGGGCATCCGCTTCTACTACCTGCCCGACCTTGATTACGGCATCAAGCGCGCCGTCTTCGTGCCGTTCTTCGGCGTGTCCGCCGCCACGGTGACCGGGCTGTCGTATATTGCTCGCGAGAGCGGCGCCGCCGTGGTGCCCTGCGTGACGCGCATGCTGCCCGGGACCGGCTACGTCGCCCGCTTCTGGCCGGCGTGGAAGGACTTCCCCGGCGCGAGCGCAGAGGCGGATACGCGCCGCATGATGGCCTTCATCGAGGAACGCGTGCTGGAGATGCCCGAGCAATACCATTGGCTGCACAAGCGCTTCAAGACGCGGCCCGCCGGCGAAGCGGGGTTCTATTGAGGAACCAGATCGGTAAAGTGCGGGTCGCGGTGATCGGCACCGGACACATGGGGCGCTACCACGCGCAGAAGTTCGCGAGCTGCGAGGGCGCCGAGCTCGCCGCGGTCGTCGACGCGGACCCTTCGCGCGCGGCGGCGTTTCCTGCCGCGGCGTTTTTCCAGGACTACCGCGAAGTGCTCGACGTCGCCGACGCGGTGGTGATCGCCGTTCCCACCGATCGGCACTACGCGATCGCCCGCGCGTGCATCGCGCACGGCCTGCACGTGCTCATCGAGAAGCCGATTGCCGCCACGCTGGCGCAGGCCGACGCGCTGGTCCGGCTGGCGAAGAAGCACAAGGTGGTCCTGCAGGTTGGCCACATCGAGCGCTTCAACCGCGGCTTCGCGGCGATCGGCGCGCGCCTCGACCGGCCGATGTACATCGAGACCGAGCGCCTCGCCCCCTTCAAGAGCCGCGGCGTCGAGGTCGACGTGGTGATGGACCTGATGATCCACGACCTCGACCTGGTGGTGGCGCTGGAGCGCTCGGAGGTGAAGCGCGTGAGCGCGAGCGGCTTCCGCGTGCTGACGCGAGACATCGACATCGCCACCGCCTACATCGAGTTCGCGAGCGGCTGCGTCGCCAACCTTTCGGCGAGCCGCGTGAGCCAGGCGGCGGTGCGCAAGCTGCGCATGTTCCAGCACGGCGTGTATCTCTCCGCCGACCTGCAGTCGGGCGCGGTGCGCTTCATCACCCAGGCGGGCGGCGAGGTGAAGCAGGTGGACGAGAACTACACCGGCGGCGACGCGCTCGCCGCGCAGGCGGCCAGTTTCATCAAAGCCATTTCAAAGAAGGCGCCGGTCGCCGTGCCCGGCACCGACGGCCGGCGGGCGCTCAAGCTCGCGCTCGACGTCGGGCGCCTGGTGCGCGAGCGCATGAAGAGGTTCGAATGAATCCGATCCAGATGGTCAACCCGGCGGCGGAGTACCGCCTGCTGAAGGCCGAGCTCGACGAGGCCGTGCTGCGCGTGCTTGCTTCGGGCCGCTACATCCTCGGCCCCGAAGGCGAGGCGCTCGAGAAAGAGCTCGCCGCCTATCTACACGCGCCGCACGCCGTAGGCTGCAACTCCGGCACCGACGCGCTGCACCTGCCGCTGGTCGCCGCCGGCATCGGGCCGGGCGACGAGGTGGTGCTGCCGGCCTTCACTTTCTTCGCCACGGCGGAGGCGGTCTCGTATACCGGCGCGAAACCGGTGTTCGCGGACATCGATGCGGGCACCTTCAATCTCGAGGTCGGTTCCCTCAAGAAAAGCATCACGTCGAAGACCAAGGCGGTGATCGCCGTGCACCTGTTCGGCCAGTGCGCGGCGCTGGACGAAATCTCGAAGATCTGCAAACAGAAGAACCTGGTCCTGGTCGAGGACGTCGCCCAGGCCATCGGCGCCGACTACGACGGGCGGCGCGCGGGAAGCTGGGGTGAATTCGGCGGCTTCTCGTTCTACCCGACGAAGAACCTCGGCGCGGCGGGCGACGCCGGCCTGATGACGGCGAAGAGCGCCGAGCACGACAAGGTGCTGCGCTCGCTGCGCCACCACGGTACGAAGCAGACCTACCTGCACGACCGCGTGGGCTGGAACAGCCGCCTCGACGAGCTGCAGGCGGCGGTGCTGCGCGTGAAGCTGCGCCACTTGGAGCGCTTCATCGAGGCGCGGCAGAAGGTGGCGGCAGGCTACCGCGCACGCCTCGCCGCCAGTGGCGTCGCGCTGCCCGCCGAGCACGGCCGCGGCCGCCACGTGTACCACCAGTTCACCATCCGCAGCCCGAAGCGCGACGCAATCAAGGAAGCGCTGGCGAAGGAAGGCGTCGCGAGCTCGGTGTTCTACCCCGTGGCTTTACACCAGCAGCCGGTGTACGCCGGCGCCAACACAGGCGTGTCGCTGCCCAACGCAGAGGAAGCGGCGCGGACGGTTCTCTCGCTTCCGATCAATCCGACGCTGGATGAAGCGTCGCTAGACCGCATCTGCAAGGTGATTCGGGCGGCATGAAGTTCACCAAGATGCACGGCGCGGGGAACGATTTTGTCGTTCTGGACTTTACTGACAAGCCCTTTTCTCTCAGTGAAGTGCAACGGAAAAAAATCGCAGACCGCCATCTCGGCATTGGCGCGGACCAGATCCTGGTGGTGGAAAAGTCTGCCAAGGCCGGCGTCGACTTCCGCTATCGCATCTTCAACGCCGACGGCGGCGAGGTGGAGCAGTGCGGCAACGGCGCGCGCTGCTTCGTCAAGTTCGTCCGCAGCCGCGGCCTCACCGACAAGCGCGAGATCCGGGTGGAGACCCTCGGTGGCATCATCGCGCCGCGCCTCGAGGCCGACGGCGAGGTGAGCGTAGACATGGGCGCGCCGGCTATTGAAATGCCTTTGGTTCAAGAGATAAAAGTACAAGACCACCTTGTAGATGTGACCATCCTGTCCATGGGGAATCCGCACGCCGTGCAGGTCGTCGCGGACGTCGAAAAGGCGCCGGTGACGACCCAGGGCTCGCAGCTCGAGCGCCACCCGCGCTTCCCCAACCGGGTGAACGCCGGCTACCTGCAGGTCCTCGACCGCGGCCGCATCGCGCTGCGGGTCTGGGAGCGTGGCGCCGGCGAGACGCTATCCTGCGGGACCGGAGCGTGCGCGGCGGCGGTGGCAGGCATCTCGAGGAAGCTCCTCGATTCGCCGGTGCGCGTGCAGACGCGCGGCGGCACGTTGACCATCTCTTGGGCCGGCGGCGACAATGCGGTGTGGATGAAGGGACCGGCCGAAACGGTCTACGACGGAACCATCGACCTCTAGAAGAAGAATGAGCCCAGACGACGTCGCCCGCTTCCTGCGCAGCAACCCGCAGTTTTTCGAACAGCATCCGCAGCTCCTCGAGACGATCCGCGTGATCCATCCGCACGGCGGGCGCGCGATCCCGCTCGCCGAGCGCCAGACAGTGGCGCTGCGCGAAAAGGCGCGCCAGCTGGAAGGCAAGCTGGGCGAGCTGATCCATTTCGGCGAGGAGAACGACGCCATCAGCGAGAAGGTGCACCGGCTCGCTACCGCGCTGGTGGGCGCCTCGGACTTCGCGGCGCTCGCGCACGCTCTCTACTTCCACCTGCGCGAGGACTTCGCCGTGCCGCACGTGGCGTTGCGCGTCTGGGGCAAGAGCGTGCCCGCCGACTTCGACGAGGCGGGCGCGGTGGACCAGGCGCAACGCACCCACGCGGCGGCGATGGGCGCGCCGCAGTGCGGCCCGGCGGCCGGCAACGTCTTCGTGCCCTGGTTCGGCGAGGTCGCCGAGCACGTGCGCTCAGTGGCCATGATCCCGCTCGGGCAGACCGCGGTTTTTGGCCTGCTCGCACTCGGCAGCGAGGACCCGCAGCGTTTCTATCCCGAGATGGGCACGCTCTACCTTCGCCGCATCGGCGAGCTATGCGCAGCCGGAGTGACGGCAAGGCTCTAGCCGCCGACTATCTGAACGCGCTGGAGCACCAGCGCCGGCTTTCGCGTGCCACCCTGCGCAACTACGCGCACGCGCTGCACCAGCTGTTCGGTTTCCTGGATGGGAAAGACCTGCAGGATCTCGAGCCAGCGCAAGTGCGCCGCGCCATCGCGACCCTGCATGCGAAAGGCCAGTCGCCCCGCACCCTGGCGCTGACGCTGTCGGCCTGGCGCGGCTTCTACCGCTGGCTCGCGCGCCACCGCGGCTTCGGCGCGAATCCGGTGCTCGGCATCCGCGCGCCGAAGGCGGCGAAGCCGCTGCCCAAGGCTTTGTCGGTCGAAAGTGCGCAGCAGCTGCTTTCGCCTTCCGAAAAAAATTCTCCTTCGGAAAAAAGAGATCTCGCCATGTTCGAGCTGCTGTATTCCTCGGGGCTGCGCCTGGGCGAGCTGGTGGCGCTCAATGTCGGCGATGGGCGGCTCGACCTGCGGCAGGGCGAGGTGACGGTGACCGGCAAGGGATCGAAGACGCGCAGCGTGCCGATCGGCGCCAAGGCGCGCGAAGCGATCGCGGCGTGGCTGGCCGCGCGCCAGGCGCCGCCGGGCGAGCGGGCACTGTTCACCGGGGCGCGCGGCCGGCGCATCAGTCCGCGCATGGTCGAAGCGCGGCTGCGCAGCTGGGCGCAGCGGCGCGGGCTGCGCGAGCGCGTGCACCCTCACATGCTGCGCCACTCCTTCGCCACCCACGTTCTGCAGTCCTCGCAGGACCTGCGCGCGGTGCAGGAGATGCTCGGCCACGCCAGCATCTCGACCACGCAGGTCTACACGCACCTCGACTATCAGGCGCTCGCCAAGGTGTATGACGCGGCTCATCCGCGGGCCAAGAAGAAATGATGCAGCTCAAGAGGGGTCGCGAGAAATCGCTGAAGCGGCGCCACCCGTGGATCTTCTCCGGCGCAGTCGAAAAAGCTTCAGGCAAGGCCGGCGACACGGTCGAGATTCGCGACTCTTCGGGTAAGCCGCTCGCGCTCGCCGCCTACAGTCCGACGTCTCAGATCCGGGCGAGGGTTTGGACTTTCGATTGTTCGGAAGCCGTTGATGCGTCCTTCTTCAAAAAAAGAATTCGAAAGGCAGTCGAACTGCGTGAAAGGCTGCCCGCATCAAAGCACACCAACGCCGTGCGGCTGGTGCACGGCGAGTCCGACGGCCTGCCGGGGCTGGTGGTCGATCGCTACGCCGACGTGCTGGTGGCGCAGTTCCTCGCCACGGGCGTCGAGCGCTGGCGCGAGGAGATCCTCGGCGTGCTGGCGGAGCTGACCGGCTGCGAGGCGATCTTCGAGCGCTCCGACGCCGAGGTGCGCAAGCTCGAGGGCTTGCAACCCAGGACGGGTTTCGTCAGGGGAAATAGAAACGCATCCCGCTGCCCGATCGTCGAGCACGGGCTCAGCTTCCGCGTCGACGTCGCGCAGGGGCAGAAGACCGGCTTCTTCCTCGACCAGCGCGAGAACCGCCAGCGCGTGCGCGCGCTCGCCGCCGGACGCGAGGTGCTCGACGGCTTTTCCTATACCGGCGGTTTCGCCATCGCCGCGCTTGCCGGCGGCGCCAAGCGCGTCGACGCCGTCGAGTCCTCGGCAGACGCGATCGAGATTGCAAGAGAGAATCTCGCCGCCAACCCGCTCGACGCCGGCAAGGTCGGTTTCGTGCAGGCCGACGTCTTCAAGCACCTGAGGCTCCTGCGCGACAAGGCGGCGTCCTACGACCTTATCGTGCTCGATCCGCCCAAGCTCGCGCCAACCGCTGCGCACGCAAGCAACGCGGCGCGCGCCTACAAGGACGTCAACCTGCTCGCTTTCAAGCTGCTCGCGCCTGGCGGGCTGCTCGCCACCTTCTCCTGCTCCGGCGGCGTGTCGGCGGAGCTGTTCCAGTCGATCGTCGCCGGCGCGGCACTCGATGCGGGGGCGCCGGCGAAGATCATCGAGCGCTTCGGCGCGGCGGCCGACCACCCGGTCGCGCTCGAGTTTCCCGAGGGCGAATACCTAAAGGGCCTGCTGATCTTGAAGGGGTAGAATCCCGAGCCCTATGCAAGACAAGCACATGGTGCCGGTCACCATCCTCACCGGCTTCCTCGGCGCGGGCAAGACGACGCTCCTCAACCGCATCCTGAAGGAAGACCACGGCCACCGCATCGCGGTGATCGAGAACGAGTTCGGCGAAAGCGGCGTCGACGGCGAGATCCTCGAGCGCACCGAGGAGCAGATCGTCGAGATGAACAACGGCTGCATCTGCTGCACCGTGCGCGGCGACCTGATCCGCATCCTCGGCGAGCTCAAGGAGAAGCGCGATGGGGGCAAGCTCAAGTTCGACCGCGTAGTGATCGAGACCACCGGCATGGCCGACCCCGGCCCGGTGGCGCAGACCTTCTTCACCGACGAGGAGATCGGCAACTACTACCTGCTCGA
>DASXKY010000056.1:0-8455 GCA_036496555.1 Burkholderiales bacterium
CGGTGGGACGAAACCGCATCGCCCGGGCGCTGGCGGCAGCCTAGAAACCTTGCGAGAATGGGACGGGTCCAAAAAGGAGGGGAGACGATGAGATTCATCGCCAGGGTTCTTGTACTGTTCGCGTTCGCACTTGGTGCCAGCGCGCAGGAAAAGCACTACCGTTTCGCGCACGACCAGCAGCTCAACACTGGCTACAGCGTGGCCTACGACCTCTTCTCCGCGAAGCTGAAGGCGCTCAGCGGCGGCAAGATGCTGATCGACCAGTACCCAGGCGCGCAGCTGGGCCAGGAGCCGCAGCTCCTGCAGCTGGTGAAGTCCGGCGACCTGGACTTCGCCATCGTCTCGTCGGCGAACACCTCGACCATCTCCCCGCAGGCGGGCGTGATGTCGCTGCACTTCCTGTTTCGCTCGCCCGACCACGTCATCAAGTCGCTCGGCGACCCGAGGGTGTTCGAGGCGATCCGCGACATGATCGACCAGACCACCCAGGGCATCCACGTCATCGGCCTGGGCACGCAGGGCGTGCGCAATCTCTACGGCAAGAAGGAGATCCGCAGCGTCGCCGACCTGAAGGGCCTCAACGTCCGGGTGCAGGCGAACGCGACCGAGGACACCATGGTTCCGGCCTACGGCGCGCAGACGGTCCACATGCCGTTCGGCAGCGTCTACACGTCGCTGCAGACCGGGGTGGTCGACTTCGCGGAGAACTCGATCAACGTCTACCTCGTCAACAAGCACTACGAGGTGGCGCCAGTGCTGTCGATCTCGGAACATGAAGCGAACAACGCCATCCTCTGGATCAGCGACCGGCTCTGGCAGAGCCTGAACGCCGACCAGAGGAAATGGGTGCTGGAGGCCGGGCGCGATGTGAGCACCCTCGAGCCGAAGAAGGCGTTCGAGCTCGAGGACCAGGCGATGGCGAAGCTCAAGTCGATCGGCATCAAGGTGGTGCCGAACGTCGACAAGTCCGGGTTCCAGAAGATCGCCGATCCCTACCTGGACAAGCTGGCGAAGGAGCTCGGCCCCCACGCCGACAAGGTGAAGACGCTGATCCGGTCGATCCAGTAGGGCCGCGCGCCTTGAGCCTGTCCGACAGGCTGGTGCTGGGACGCCAGCGCCACCTGAAATGGCGCGCGCTCGACCGGCTGGAGCTCGTTTTGATGCTGGCGTGCGGGCTGATCCTGTTCGGCTTCTCGCTCACGGTCTGCGCCGACATCGTCACCCGCACCATCGGCCGCCCGTGGCTGTGGTTGCAGGAGGTGACCTCGACCCTCTTCGTCTACGGCATCTTCGTCGGCTTCGCGGTGGCTACCCGGCGCAATGACCATCTCTACCTCACCGCAGTCGCCGAATCCCTGCACGGCCGCGCGCGCCTCGCGGCCGAGCTGATCATCCGCGCCGTGGTGCTGGCGGTCGCGCTGGGCATGGTCTGGTTCGGCTACCTCAACTTCATGCGCGGCTTCGGCAGCTTCCGGCTGCCGTCGAACACGCCGATCGCCTCGCTCTACGCGGCGATCCCGCTCGCCGGGGCGCTCATCGCGCTCTTCACCGTGGAGCAGATCGTCAACGGCTGGCGCAACGGCTTCGAGCACGACGAGCCGGAGGCGCCCGAGGCGCCGGGGGCGTTCGATCCCTCCGAGCTGGGCAGGCGCACGTGAGCGCGCCGCTCATCCTGGTCTTGATGTCGGCGTGCTTCCTCGCCTTCGGCTACCTCGGCGTGCCGGTACCGTTCGCCCTCATGGCCGGCGTCTTCGTCGGCGCGGTGCTCGCCGACGTCTCGCTTGCCGCGATCCTGCAGAAGGTGTTCGACGGCGTCGACAACGAAGCGCTGCTCGCGATCCCGTTCTTCCTGCTGGTCGGCGAGTTGATGAGCTCGGCGAACGTGGTGGGGCGCATCGCCAATCTGTCGCTCGCGCTGGTCGGCCACATCCGCGGCGGCCTGTCGCAGGTGGTCACCGTGTTCAGCATGTTCTTCTCGGAGATGTCGGGCTCGACGACGGCGGACGTGGCGGTGATGAGCCGCGCGCTCGCCCCGCCGATGAAGAAGGAGGGCTACAGCGGCCCGTTCATCGCGGCGATCATCGCCGCCGCCTCGACCATCGCCGCGCTGGTGCCGCCCAGCATCACCGCGGTCGTCTACGGCGCGGTCGGCAACGTCTCGATCGCGGGCCTGTTCATGGCGGGCGTGGTGCCCGGGTTCATGATCGGCTTCGGCCTGATGATCTACTGCTACTTCTTCGGGCCGCCAGGGACGCGGCGCGCGCGCGCACCCTTCGGCAGCGTCCTGCGCGCGACCAAGGACGCCGCGCTGCCCCTCATGATCCCGGCGATCCTCCTCGGCGGCATCCTCACCGGCTGGTTCACGCCGACCGAGGCGGGCGTCGTCGCGGCAGTGTGGATCCTGCTCGTCATCATCCCGACCTACAACCCGAGGCACCTCTGGCAGCTTCCCTACGACTTCTGCCTCGCGGGCCTCATCTTCTCGCTGCCGCTCATCACTATCGGCGCGGCCAACGCCTTCGGCTGGCTGCTCGCCTACTTGCGCGGCGCGATCGTGATCGCGAACTGGATCACCGGCATCGCCGGCAGCGACCCGCACCTCATCATGCTGCTGATGGTGCTGCTGTTCACGATCGTCGGCGACTTCATCGAGCCGGTGCCGACCATCATCATCTTCATGCCGCTGGTGAACGCGCTCAGCCAGGCCGGCAACATCAACCCGGTGCACATGGGCGTGGTGCTGATCGCCACGCTTGCCTTCGGCCTGATCACGCCGCCCTACGGACTGGTGCTGCTGATGGCGTCGAAGTTCGTCGGCGTGCGCTTCTCGCAGGCGCTGCGCGCCGCGCTGCCGATCTACGTCGTGTTCCTCGCCACCATCAGCTTCGCGATCTACTTTCCCGAAGTAGTGCTGTGGCTGCCGAAGCAGGTGATTCCGGCGTCGGTCGGCTGCTTCGCGAACCCCAACGGCGCCGGATACATCTGCCCATAGGGCGCCCGCGCCGGATTGGACGGCGCTAGATCGCGACCGAGCGGTTGCGGCCGAGCTCTTTCGCGCGGTAGAGCGCTTCGTCGGCGCGCGCGGTGATGTCGCGCGCGGCCTTGTCGCGCTCGGTGGCGAATGCCGCGATGCCGGCGCTGAAGGTCACCACCTGGGCGGTCGGCGAGGCGGCGTGCGCGATCGCGAGCGCCGCCAGTTCGCGCCGCGCGCGCTCGACCACCTCGGTGGCGCCCTCTAGCGAGGTTTCCGGCAGCAGCAGGGCGAACTCCTCGCCGCCGTAGCGAGCTGCGACGTCGGTGGGGCGCTTGCACGCAGCTGCCAGCGCCGCGGCGACGCGGCGTAGGCACTCGTCGCCGGCGAGGTGCCCGTACTGGTCGTTGTAGGCCTTGAAGTGGTCGACGTCGCACAACGCGACCGCTAGCAGCTCGCCGCGCCGCTTGGCCTCGCGAAACTGGCGGTCGATCAGGAAATCGAACGAGCGGCGGTTGGCGATGCCGGTCAGCCCGTCCTGGTGCGAGAGGGTCTCGAGGCGCTGGTTGGCCGCGGTCAGCTCGGCCGAGAGATCCACCAGCTTGCGGCGCATGGTGTCGAGGCGCTGCAGCGCGCGCATCTTGGCGTTCAGCACCACCTGGCTCACCGGCTTGACGAGATAGTCGTCGCCGCCGCATTCGATGGCGCGCTCGAGGTCCTGGTCCTGCTCGCTCGCCGAAAGGAAGATGATCGGTACCCACTCGGCGGGTCCCAAGGCGCGCATGCGGCGCGCGGTCTCGTAGCCGTCGATGCCCGGCATGTTGACGTCGAGCAGCACCAGGTCCGGCCGCTCGGCGGCGAACAGCTCGAGCGCCTTTTCACCGCAGTCGGCGAGCACCGGCTCGAGCTTCATCGCTTTCACGGAATGCGCGAGGAACGAGCGGATGGTGTCCGAATCGTCGACGATGAGGATCTTGGCCATCTGCTCCGCGATTCTGCTTTGGACTACGCCGATCCGGCAACTAGCGGTGCAGCGGGCCCCGGCCGGGATAGCAGCGGTCGCGCCCGCCGACCTTGGCCCGGTAAAGCGCGGAGCAGGCGTGGGCGATGAGGCCCGCGGCGTCCGGTGCGCGGCCCGGGTACAGCGCGATGCCGACGCTGGCGGTGAGGCGCAACGACAGGCAGTCCACCAGGAACGGCGCGCGGCAGGCATCGATCAGGCAGCGCGCGGCGCGCGCCGCATGCGCGAGCTCGGCGGCCTCGATCAGGGCAGCAAAGTCGTCGCCGCCGAAGTGGCCGAGCAGCGCGCCTCTCGGGCTTGCGCGCGCCATGCGCGCGGCCGCCTCGCGCAAGACCGCGTCGCCGGCGTCGGGCCCGAGGAGCTCGTTGACGTCGCGAAAGCGGTCGAGGTCGAGGTGCAGCAGCGCCACGCGCGCGGGCTCACCGCCGACCAGGATGTGTTCGAGCCGCCAGCGAAACAGCTCGCGGTTCGGCAGCCAGGTCAGAGGGTCGAGGGTCGCGTTCAAGCACCGTTAGGGTACTACCAACGGTTACTAAATTTGACAACCGTCGGTAACCATCGCCCGCGCACCTTGATGCTACTGTCCATAGCCCGTGGTGCTTGTCGATGAAAAACAAGGCTTTAGCAAGCGACTGCGCGACAGCCTGAAGCGTGCGGGCGTGCGCCACGGCAGCTCGGCCGCGATCGCACGCGAATTCAACCTGCGCTACGAAGGTACCCCTGTCACGCCCCAGGCCGTGCGCAAGTGGCTCGTGGGCAGCGCGTTGCCTTCCCAGGACAAGATGCGCGCATTGGCGCTTTGGCTGGAGACGTCGCCGCACTGGCTGCGCTTTGGCGAAGGCGAGGGCACGCCTCCCAAGGCACGGCAGGAGACGGCCGGATACCGAGTCGAGGCCGGCTGGGTCGGGAAGAAATACGACGCCCTGAACGACAGCCACAAGAAAATGATCGTCGAGCTCATTCTTGCGCTTCTGCGGCTCGAGGGTAAGAGGTCATGAAGTTCCATGCGGAGCACATCGGCAGCCTGCTGCGGCCGGAGCGGCTGATTGCCGCCGCGCGCAGCGCGCGCGAAGGCAAGCTCGACGCGGTGGCATTCCGCGCCGTGCAGGACGAGTGCATCCGCGAGGCGGTGGCACTGCAGGAGGCGATCGGCCTGCCGGCGGTGACCGACGGCGAGTTCCGCCGCCGCGCCTGGTCGTCGGGCTTCATCGAGTCGGTGGAGGGCTTCGGCCTGCGCGAAGGCACGATCCTCGGCTTTCGCGACGAAAAGGGCGGCAAGGGCAGTGCGCCATCGCCCTACGCAAAGGACCGGCTCAAGCGCACGCGGGGCATCGCCAGCGAGGAGTTCCGCTTCCTGAAGAGCGTCGTGAAGAAGGGCCAGCCGAAGATCACCCTGCCTGCGCCCGATGTGATGCACTTTTTCCTTGGCCCCCGCAGCGCCGACGAGCGCGCCTATCCGGACATCGAGGGGTTCTACGCCGATCTGGCGAACATCTACCGCGCCGAGATCCGCGAGCTCGCCGCGCTCGGCTGCACTTACCTGCAGCTCGACGACACGGCGCTGCCATGCAACTGCGACGACCACGCGCGCGCCGACGTGCGTGCACGCGGCGAAGATCCCGACGCGCTCACGGCGCGCTACGTGCGCCTCGCGAACGACGCGCTCTCGGCCTGCCCGCCCGGCATGGCCAAGGCCGTGCACATGTGCCGCGGCAACCTGCGCGGCGCATGGATGGCCGAGGGCGGCTACGAGCCGATCGCCGAGCGCGTCTTCAACGAGCTCGCCGTGGATGCCTTCCTGCTGGAATTCGACACGCCGCGCGCGGGCGACTTCGGGCCGCTGCGCTTCCTGCCCGCGCCGAAGAAAGTAGTCCTGGGACTGGTTAGCACGAAAATCGGCGCGCTCGAGTCAGTGGATAGCCTCAAAAGGCGCATCGACGAAGCCGCAAAGTTCGTTCCGCTCGATCGCCTGGGCCTTTCGCCTCAATGCGGATTCAGCTCGGTTGCAGGGTCGGGGCAACCGATCAGCGCGGACGACCAGAAGAGGAAGCTGGAGCTGGTCCTGCGGGTCGCCGAAGAAGTCTGGCGCGGGGCGGTTGCCTAGTTCACCGTGGCGCCGGTCTGCTTCACGACCCGGCCCCACTTCTCGTACTCGGCGGCGATGAAGGCGCCGAGCTCCTGCGGCGGCATGAAGTGCGCCTCGACCCCGGCGGTGCGGAAGCTCGCCTGCAGCTCGGCGTCCTGCAACGCGCGGTGGATCTCCGCGGCGAGGCGCTGCACCAGCTCTTCAGGCATGTGGGGCGGCCCGGAGATGTTGAGCCACAGCGTCGCCTCGTAGCCGGGCACCCCGGCCTCTGCGATCGTCGGCACATCGGGCAGCTCGCTCCAGCGCTTCGCGGTGGTGACGCCGAGGATGCGCAGCCGGCCGGCCTTCACGTTGCCGAGCACGTTCGGGATGCCGGCGAACTCGACGCCCACCTGGCCGGCCACCAGGTCCTGCATCGCCGCGCTGCTCGACTTGTAGGGAACGTGATTCAGCTCGATGCCGGCCGCGAAAGTGAAGAGGGCGGCGACGAGATGCTGCGCGCTGCCGTTGCCCGAGCTCGCGTAGTCGATCTTGCCGGGACGCGCCTTGGCAGCCGCTATCAGGTCGCGCACCGAGTCCGCCGGCATCAGTCGCGGATTGACGACCAGCGCGTACGGCCCGGATGCGATCAAGGCGATGTGGGTAAAGTCCTTCAGCGCGTCATAGGGCAGCTTCTTGTAGAGGTGCGCGCTGGTCACATGCGGCGTCCCCGTAAGGAGCAGGGTATAGCCGTCGGGTGCGGACTTGGCGACGAAATCGGCGCCGATGGTGCCGCCCGCTCCGGGCCGGTTCTCGATGAAGAACGTTTTTCCGAGCTGCTCGGAGAGCCGCGGCGCCAGCATGCGCGCGGGCGTATCGGCGAAGCCCCCCGCGCCTAGCGGGACTACGACCCGTACGGGGCGCGCGGGGTAGGGTTGCGCGACTACATGAGTCGTTACAACCAGAAAAACAATAGACAGAACGGTGCGCATCATCCGCGGTACACGGCTTCCGGCATGGTGAAGTATGCGTGCAGGATGTGGTACACGCTCATGTAGTTCTTCTGCTGGAAGCTCGCATGCGAGATGCCTTCCATCACGGAGAACTGCTTGTCCGGATGCGGCAGGCGCCGATAGAACTCGAGCAGGTCCTCGAAGCTCGCGATGCCATCCCACTGGCCGCGCATGACCATCGTCGGCGCATTGATCTTCTCCGGGTCGACCAGCGGCAGCTTCGAGCACATGTCGACGTAGGTCCCGGTAGGCACCGAGTCGTCGAGCTTGAGGATCTCGGTCGCGAACGCCTCGATGGTGGCGGTGTCGGCGGTGCCGGGGTGGTCGCGGTTGAAGATGCTGTGCACGAACTTGCGGTCGATGGGACGGCGGTTCTTCGACTGGAACTCGGGCAGGCGCTTCCTGCGCTCGACGAGCGTCGGCGCGCCTTCGCCGGTCCACACGAAGGCATCGAGGGCGAGCTTCGCCACGCGCTCGGGGTGGCGCTGCGCGAAGAGGGCGGCCTTCAGCGCGCCCGACGAGATGCCGTAGACCAGCAGCTTCTTGTGCTTTGCTCTTTGAAGAATGTATTCGGTACCGGCGGCGAGATCGTCGGCGCCGTTGGAAATGTCGAAGTTGATCGGGCGCGCCTTGTCGGAGCGGCCGTAGCCCTCGTTGTCCATCGTCCAGGTGTCGAAGCCCAGCCCGCCGAAGTGCTCCATTGCCGAGGAGTGCGGGCGGCCGGGCACCTGCAGGTCGAAGGTCGGCTGCGAAGCCATCGACGAGCCGTGCACGAACAGGATCGTGCCGCGCGGCTGCGCTGCGGGCGAAGGCTTCTCCCAGAGGAACAGCTTGATGTCGCCCTTCTTCGTCCAGTGCTCCGTGCCCTTCATCGTTGTGCCTCTATATGGGAGAGCCCTCAATTTTATGCAAGAATCCGGCGGCCTAGAGGAGGAGACTCGATGGCGATCGACGTCGGCACGTTGGACACGTTCCCGAAGCTGCTGATGCATCACGCGCGCGTGCGCGGCGCGAAGCCGGCCATCCGCGAGAAGGACCTCGGCATCTGGCAGACCTGGACCTGGCAGCGCCTCGCCGACGAGGTGCGCGCGCTCGCCTGCGGCCTCGCTGCGCAAGGGCTCAAACGCGGCGACCACATCGCACTGGTCGGCGATAACCGGCCGCGCCTCTACGCCGCCATGTGCGCCGCGCAGTGTCTCGGCGCGATTCCGGTTCCGCTGTACCAGGACGCAGTGGCCGCGGAAATGGCCTTCCCGATCCAGAACGCGCAGATTACGCACGCCATCGTCGAGGATCAGGAGCAGGTCGACAAGCTGCTCGAGATCCTGCCGCAATGCCCGACGCTCCGGCACATCTACTACGACGACCCCCGCGGCATGCGCCAC
>DASXKY010000057.1:0-39861 GCA_036496555.1 Burkholderiales bacterium
CGGGTTCAAGGGGGTCCTCGAGGCGCTCGGCAGCAACGGCGGCGGCGTGCTCGAGTTCGATCCCGCATCGGCCGAAAGCTGGACGGTGGAGAACGTCAGCGCCGGCGGCTTTGGCGTGGTGGCGAAGCAGCCGAAGAGCGAGTGGCTGAAAGTGGGCGCGCTGCTCGCCATGCAGCCCGACGGCGGGCGCAACTGGGTGGTCGGCGCGGTGCGCCGCGTGACGCGCGTTTCCAAGGACGAGGCGCGCGTGGGCATCGAGACGCTATCGCGTGCGCCCGCGCTGTCGCATTTCTCCGGTGGCGGCGAAAACGAGCCGGGCGTGCTGCTCGCCGCCGCGCTGGAGTCCGGCGAGACCTCGATCGCGCTGCGCGCCGGCGCCTTCGTCCGTGGCCGCAACCTCGAGGCCGAGGTCGGCGGCCGCCAGCACGTCTACCTGCCGCAGTCGGTCGACGAGCGCGGCGAGGACTACGAGATCGCGCGCTTCCGCGAAATGGTGAGAGAAACCTAGCGGGCGATCAGAGGGTCTTGGCGAGGAACGCGGAAATGTGCCCGAGCTCCTCCGGGCACACCGAGTGCGGCATCGGGTAGGTGCGCCACTCCACCGGATAGCCGGCTTTCACGAGCAGCTCCTTCGACTGCTGCGCGCGGGCGAGCGGGATGATGTCGTCGTAGGCGCCGTGCGCCATGAAGATCGGCAGATCCTGGTTCGTCCCGTTTTTCTCCTCCTGCAAACTACCCGCAAGAGGAAGGTACGTGGACAGGGCCATGATTCCCGCGAGCCGCTCGGGGTAGCGCAGGCCGGTCTGCAGCACGATCGCGCCGCCCTGCGAGAAGCCGGCGAGCACGATCTTGTCGGACGGGACGCCCCTTTTCTTCTCTACGGCAACGAGCTCTTTCAGTAGACCTTCGGAGGCGCGGATTCCCGCTTCGTCCTCCGGGCCATCGCCGAATTGAAAGATGTCGTACCAGGCGCGCATGCGCATGCCGTTGTTGATGGTGACCGGCCGCACCGGCGCGTGCGGGAAGACGAAGCGCACGGGGCGCGGCAGCTCGAGCTCCGCCACGATCGGCTCGAAATCGTGACCGTCGGCGCCCAGGCCGTGCAGCCAGATGACCGCGGCCTGCGGCTGCGGCCCGGTCTCGATCTCGATCGCGTCCATAGGGCCGGCAGTGTAATTTATCTACGAGACCGGCGATTCATTAAAGAACGTCAGAAGCAACGCGCGCGTTACTGAAGGCAACCATCATCTCGAGGAATACTTGGGGGGTGTTCGATGCACAAAGAAGCGGGGGTTTCCGCGATCGCGGTGGTGGGAGTGTTCGCTTTGCTGGCGGCCTCGGGCGCAGGGTTTCTCGCCTGGCAGAGCACCGAGCACGCCGGCCGCTTGCAGATCGAGCTCGACGCGACCAAGAGCGGCCTCAACAAAACACGCGTCGACCTGAGGCAGGCGACGCAGGAGCTTGCCGTCGCCTCCAAGGATGCGAAGGATCTGAAGCTCTCGACCGAGCGCCTGACGGTAGAGCGCGATGGGGTGCGCACCGCGTTGGAGAACGAGCAGGCGGCCGGCGTGCGCTTGCGCGCCGAGCTGGCGCTCGCCAGGGACCAGGTGTCCTATCTCAGCGCGCGCTCGCCTAAGGACGTCGTCAAGGGCATGCCGAGAACGGTTTCAGCCGCAAAGTAAGACGCGTGTATTCTGGCGGGCGTGAGAGGCGTCACCGCCTGGTCGCTCGCAATCCTCGCCGTGATTTCGCTCGTCGTGCCGGTGGTCGAGGTGATCATGACCGGAAGGAGCGAGGAGCTCGGCCCTTATGCGCTCGCGCAGAACCTGCTCTGCATCCCGCCCATCTTCTGGTGGTATCACGTCGACAAGGCCGCCCGTAGCTACCGCGCCGGGCCGCTGATGAACGCCGGCGTGGTGGCGCTCGCCATCGCCGCGCTGCCGATCTATTTCATCCGCTCGCGCGGCTGGAAAAAAGGCTCGCTCTCGATCCTCAAGGGTATAGTCGTCGTCGCTGCCATCACGTTGCTCGGCGAAGCGGGCGAGTGGATCGGAAAGGCATTGACGGGATGAACGACGAAAAAATCAGGATCAAGGTCACCGAGACCGGGCAGACGCTCGACGTGGTGGTGTTCAGCAAGCGCGCCGATTGCATTGAGGTGATCCTCGGCGAGGGGGTGCACAACATGAAGTGCACGCTGACGCCGACGCGCAGCGGGCTTGCGTACGTCGGCAACCTCAAGGGGCGCGAGCTGGTCTACGAGCGCAGCCGCGACGCAGTGCAGGCTGACATCGAGCGGCTCAATCCGCACGTGCGCGGACCCCGGCGGCGCTGATGGCGCAGGACCCCTACCGCACGCCCTCGAGCGCGGTAGGCGGTCGCGAGGCGGCCGAGGACGCGGCGCCGCGCCCGGCGCGGATCGGGTTCGCCTGCCGCATTCTCTGGGTGACGGTCCTGCTCAGCATCGCGACACTGCATCCCTCGGTGCGCGGCGAATGGTGGCTCGAGGGCGCGCCCGCCGGCGACGAAGGCGCTGCCGGCGCGATGCTGGTCGGCGGTCTCGTCATGTCCGGGCTGTTCTTCGCGGTGTTCGCGACCGCGCTGTTCCTCACCGGGCGGCGGCGGAACTGGGCGCGCTGGCTGCTGCTCGGCCTGCTTGCGCTCGGCTGGGTGATGTGGCTCTACGACCTGCCGCGCTCGTTCGCCGAGACCCCCGGCGCCGCGCTCGCCGACACGCTGATCACCGCGGCCGAGCTCTGGGCGGCGTACCTCCTGTTCCTCGCGCCTGAGGCGGCGTGGTTCAGGCGCCGAGCAGATCCTCGATGACGCGGCGCACCTCGCCGTCGCTCAACGCCTTCAGATCGAGATAGGCGGTTCCGCCCAGAGCCTTGACGGCGATCTCGAGGCCCTCGGCGGCGACGGCGTGGCGGGCGAAATCGACAGTCAGCACGCACACCACCGGCGTCGCGCGATGGCGCTCCTGGGCGCGCACGTGGCGCAGCAGATCGAACATGCGCGACTCGTCGAAGTGCACGCCGATCACGATCAGGTCGAAGTTGTGCCCGGTCAGGATCGACCTGGCCTCGTCGAGAGTGTCCACGAAGCTCAAGCTGTACCCGGCGAGAATGCGGGGAAGGCGCGCGTCGCCGGTGTCGGCGACGAGGACTACTTTGCTCATGGGGATCGCTGTCATGGTAGTCGGCCATGGCGATGTCCCTACCTGCACGACAATAATCCGGCCGGATTATTTCTTCCTGAGCGCGGACTTGGGCCGGAACGCCTTCACCACCGACTCGTGCGTTTCGATGTACGGCCCGCCGATCAGGTCGATGCAGTAGGGGACCGCGGCGAAGATGCCGTCCAGAGTCTCCTTGATCGCCTTCGGCTGGCCGGGCAGGTTGACGATCAGGCACTGCTTGCGCACCACGGCCACCTGGCGCGACAAGATGGCGGTTGGCACATACTTCAGGCTAACCGCCCGCATCTGCTCGCCGAAGCCGGGCATCACTTTTTCGGCGACGGCGAGCGTCGCTTCCGGCGTGACGTCGCGCGGCGCCGGCCCGGTGCCGCCGGTGGTGAGCACAAGATGGCAGCCCTTCCGGTCGACCAGGTCCACCAGCACGCCCTCGATCACCGGCCGCTCGTCGGCGATGAGGCGCGTCTCGTCGCGCCAGGCCGGCGAGGCGATCGCGGCGTTCAGCCAGTCCTTGAGCGCGGGGACGCCTTCGTCCCTGTAGACGCCCGCGGAGGCGCGGTCGCTGATCGAAACCAAGCCGACGATCAATTCGCTCATTGGGCCGCCTTCATTTGACCTCAAACACCTCGAGCTCCACCGCGGCTGCCCGGCGCGCTCCGGTGGCGACGCAGACGACGCGATTGAGCCAGGCGTAGCGAGGATCGCCGGTCTCGAACCACGGCGTCGTGCGCATATAGTAAAGCGCGGGATCGACCGGCTCGCCGGCGGCGAGGCGCCGGATCACTTCGGCCGGGCCGTGCCGCAGGCCGCGGTTCGCGACGTAGACGAGAGCGCCGTCGTCCGTCTCCACGGTGTAGCGCGCGTCGAGCTCGGCGACGCCATCGGCGCGGATCACCTGCCAGTCGGCGCCGCCCGGCAGGACGCGGCCGGCGAGGCGCTCGCCGCTCACGCGCCCGCCGGTAATGGGGATGATGCGGCGGCGCCCGTGCGGCGCCTCGCCCAGCTCCTGCGCCGGGGCGAGCGTGATCTCGGCCTTAAAGAGAGGGTGTAGATTCAATCGATTTCAGCAATCTGAAGAGCTCGCGGTACGCGCGCGGGGGCCTTCCTTCCTCGTGCTCCTTGCGCGAATTCCGGATTAGGGCCCGCAGGGTCTGAAGATCTGCCGACGGATGCGCCGCAGCGAACTCCGTGAGCGCCCCGTCATCGGCCAGAAGCCGCGCACGCAGCGCTTCGAGGCGCTTGTGCCGCGCATTTGCCTGCGATGAGCTGCCGGTCAATGCGTCGAGCCGCGCGCGGATCGGCGCGGGATCGACGGCGCGCATCAACTTGCCGATGTACTGCAATTGCCGGCGCCGGCCCTCGTGCGCGGTGATGCGCTTCGCCTCGAGCACGGCCTGCCGAAGCTCCGGTTCCAGGAAATCGAGCTGCGCCTCGTTGAGCTCGACCAGCGCCGCGCCGAGCGCCTGCAGCTCGTGCATTTCTTTCTTGCGTTTCGTTTTGCTGACGATTTCGTCCTGCATCGCGCGCTATGATAGCGCGGCATGACGAAGGTCCTTGAACGCGCAGCGTCCGCCCGCGCGCAATTCAGCTGCAAGCCCGAGGACCTGCGCGGCCTCGCGCAGGCGGTGCTCGAGCGCGCGCAGCGCGCCGGCGCGAGCGGCTGCGAGTGCGACGTGAGCGAGGGGTACGGCCTCACGGTCACCGTGCGCATGGGACGTCCCGACGTGATCGAGCACAACCGCGACCGCTCGATCGGCGTCACGGTCTACCTCGGCGAGCGGCCGCGCGCGCGCCGTGGGCACGCGAGCACGTCGGACTTCTCGCGCGCGGCGCTCGAGCAGACGGTGGACGCGGCCGCCGCCATTGCGCGGTATACCGCGGAAGACGACTGCGCCGGGCTGCCCGAAGCGGGCACGCTCGCTCGCGATCTCCCCGACCTCGACCTGTTCCATCCCTGGGCGATCGACACCGAGCGCGCGATCGCGCTTGCGCGCCGCTGCGAGGCGGCCGCCTTCGGCGTGTCGAAGAAGATCGGCAACTCCGAGGGCGCGACCGTGTCGGCGCAGCACTCGCAGTTCGTGCTCGCCAACAGCCTCGGTTTCGTGGGCGGTTATGCGGGCTCGCGCCACTACCTCGCCTGCTCGGTGATCGCCGAAGACCGCGGCCTCATGCAGCGCGACGACTGGCACAGCGCCTCGCGCGTGCCGGAGCGCCTCGCCGAGCCGGCCGCGCTTGGCCGCTACGCCGCAGAGCGCGCGCTGGCGCGGCTTGGCGCGCGCAAGATCAGCACGCGGCAGGCGCCGGTGCTGTTCGAGGCGCCGGTGGCGATCGGCCTCATCGGCCACTTCCTCTCCGGCGTCAACGGCGGCAACCTGTACCGCAAGACTTCCTTCCTGGTCGACAGCCTCGGCAAGCAGGTGTTCGCGCCGATCGTGCACATCGACGAGAAGCCGCTCGAGCCGCAGGGCCTGTCGAGCGGCGCCTTCGACGAGGAGGGCGTGGCCACGCGCAGCCGCGCCATCGTCCGCGCCGGCAGCGTCGAAGGCTATTTCCTGGGCAGCTATTCCGCGCGCAAGCTCGGCATGGCCAGCACCGGCAGCGCGGGCGGGCACCACAACCTGCTGGTGCGGCCGGGCAAGCTCGACTTCCGCGGCATGCTGCGCGAGATGGGCACCGGCCTGCTCGTCACCGAGCTGCTCGGCCAGGGCGTCAACATGGTGACCGGCGACTATTCGCGCGGCGCCGCCGGCTACTGGGTGGAGGGCGGCGAGATCCGCCACGCGGTGGAGGAAATCACCATCGCCGGCAACCTGAAGGACATGTTCCGCGGCATCGCCGCCATCGGCGCCGACACGGTGGTGCGCAGCGGCCGCACCTGCGGCTCGATCCTCGTCGAGAACATGACGATCGCCGGCGCGTAGCTCGCCCTGGCGGCATAATCCGGCGCATGCGAATCTCGTTTCTGCTTTGCACGATTCTCGCTTCATCCTTCGCCTTCGCCCAGGCGCAGCCCGCGCGCAAGACGTTCGCCCAGATCGACGTCATCTTCGTGCCGACGCCGCAGGAGGTGGTCGACGAGATGCTGAAGATCGCCGACGTGAAGCAAGGCGACGTGCTCTACGACCTCGGCTCGGGCGACGGCCGCATCCCGATCACCGCCGCCAAGCGGTTCGGTGTGCGCGCGGTCGGCATCGACATCGACCCGCAGCGCATCGCCGAGGCGAACGAGAACGCGCGCCGCAACGGCGTCACCGGCCAGGTGCAGTTCCGCAACGAGAATCTGTTCACCGCCGACTTCCGCGAGGCGACGGTGGTGACCCTCTACCTGCTGCCCGAGCTCAACGTCAAGCTGCGGCCGAAGCTGTGGGCCGAGCTCAAGCCCGGCACCCGCGTCGTCTCGCACCAGTTCGAGATGGGCGACTGGAAGCCGGAGAAGACCGTCGAGCTGAACGGCCGGCGCATCTACTTCTGGACCATTCCCGCGCGGACGGAAAAGAAAGCCAAATGAAGACGGAAGCGGCAAACAAGCCTCTGGTCATCGAGATCGCGTCAGACGTGGTCTGCCCCTGGTGCTACATCGGCAAGCGCCGCCTGGAGAAGGCGCTCGCGCTCCTCGGCGACGAGGTGAAGCCCGAGATCCGCTGGCTGCCGTTCCAGCTCAACCCCGAGATGCCCAAAGGCGGCATCCCGCGGGCGGAGTACCGCAAGGCGAAATTCGGCTCGGTCGAGCGCTCGCGCGGCCTCGACGCGCGCGTGGCGGCCGAGGGGACGGGCGAGGGGATCGCCTTCGCCTTCGACAAGATGGAGCGCACGCCGAACACCGTCGCCGCGCACGAGCTGATCGACCTGGCGCAGAAGCAAGGCCGCGGCGGTGCCGTCGTGGACGCGCTGTTCAAAGCCTACTTCGAGGAAGCGAGGGACATCGGCGACGCGTCGGTGCTCGCGGAGATCGCCCGCGACGCAGGCGTCAACGGCTGGCCGGCGCAGGCGGACGCGAAAACCGTGGCCGAGCTCGAGGAGGACGTGCGCAACCTCGGCATCTCGGCGGTGCCGACCTTCATCCTCGGGCGCAAGGTCGGTGTGTCAGGCGCTCATCCGCCGGAGGCGCTGGCCCAGGCGATCCAGGAAGCTCTTAAGTAAAGTCGAGACGCGTTTCGAGCACGATGCCGTAGATCGGGATCGCCGGGCGCTTGGCGAGCTCGAGCGGCGGCAGCTCTTCGACGCTCACGCTCTGCGCCGCCGTGCCCAGCGCCTTCATGGTGTGCAGCGAAAGGACGATCTCGCCGTTGCGCGCGCGGTGCACCAGGCGCTCGGTGATGCTCACCGCGTCGCCGAAAGCAACGTATTGCTGGGCGCCCTGCGGGCCGGCCATGCCGAAGACGGTCTCGCCGAGGTGCACGCCGATCGACACCGCCGCCGGCAGCCCGTACTCGCTCTGCCAGCGCTCGCCGAGCGCGTTGAACTCGCGCTGCAGGTCCTGCGACGCTTTCAGCGCGGCGGCGGCGAACTGCGCCGGCGCGCCGGCGAAGAACGAGGCTAGCAGCGTGTCGTTGTTGACCGAGAGGACCTTGCCGTCCTGCTCGCGCACGATGCGCCCGGCGAGGGTGAAGAACTCGTTCGCCAGCGCCAGCACCTTGGCCGCATCGAGCATCTCCGACATGCGCGTGAAGTTGCGCAGCTCGGCGTGGACGATCGCGGACGGGCGTCGCTCGGTCTGCATCGGCCGAGTCTAGTGGAGCAGGGTCAGCAGCGCTACGACAAATACCACCAACGAGCCTGCCGCGAAGAACCCGAGCGTCGTGTTGGAGAGCGTCGGCAGGTCGGCATCCCGCGGAACGGGTTCCACGTGGTGCTCATCATGGATTTCAGTCTTCATTTTTGTCCGGACATCCTGCCATTGAAGTTCTTGAAAAAGTCGTCCGCGACTTTTCTCGCGGCGGCATCCACCAGGCGCGAGCCGATCTGCGCCAGCTTGCCGCCGACGTTGGCTTTCACGTCGTACATCAATTTCGTCTGGTTATTTTCGGAAAGCAAATTCACCTTGGCGCCGCCCTTCGCAAACCCCGCGGCGCCGCCCTGGCCTTCGAAGGAGAGCGAGTACGACTGCGGCGGCACGATCTCGGAGAGGGTCAGCTTGCCCTTGAACTTGGCGCTCACCGGGCCGACCTTCGCCACCATCAGCACCTCGTAGGCGTTGTCGCCGGCCGGCGTGATCGACTCGCAGCCCGGCACGCAGGCCTTCAGCATCTGCGGGTCGTTGAGCGCGTCCCACACCTGCTGCTGGGTGGCGGGAACGAGCTGCTCGCCTTTCATTTCCATGCCGTCTTCTCCTGGTTCGCCTTGTTCAGCGCGTGCGCGAGGTCGACAAGGCTCTTCAGATTATGCACCGGCAGGAACAGATCGACGTGCGGCAGCATGGCGCGCACCCCGGCCGGGCGCGCCTCGAACTTGTCGTAGCGCAGGAGCGGGTTGAGCCAGACCAGGCTGCGGCAGGAACGCGCGAGGCGCTCCATCTCCTCGCCGAGCCCCTCGCCCGCCTCGCGGTCGAGGCCGTCGGAGACGAGCAGCACGCAGGCGTTCTGGCCGAGCATCCGCCGCGCCCACTTGAAGTTGAACTCGCGCAGGCTCGCGCCGATGCGGGTGCCGCCGGACCAGTCCTTGATGGCCTCGGCGACGCGCGCCATCGCCACGTCGACGTCGCGGTGGCGCAGCTGACGCGTGATGTTGGTGAGCCGGGTGCCGAACACGAACACGCTCACCCGGTCCCGGTCGTTGGTGACGGCGTGCAGGAAGTGCAGGAACATGCGCGAGTAGGGGTTCATCGAGCCGGAGATGTCGCACAGCACCACCAGCGGCGGGTGCAGCTCGCGCGGCGCCGCGCGCACCAGCCGGATGATATCGCCGCCCTCGCGCAGGCTTTCCCGCAGCGTGGCTCTCAGATGAATGGATTTTCCATGGGGAGAAGGAAACTTCCTCCGCGTCCGGATAATGGGTAGCGGTAAACGAAGCTGGGCGATCATCTTCTTCGCCTCGGCGAGCTCGGCCGCCGACATGGTGTCGAAGTCCATGCGCTGCAGCACCTCGCGCGCGGAGAACGTGAGCCTGGCTTCGAGCTCAAGTCTTTGTTCTTTTTCTTCCGTTAAGCTCTTTTTTTGATCAAACAGAGCATCTGTGAGGCGTTGGCTCTGCTCCTGCTCGGGCTTCGCCGCGCGGCCGTAGGCCTGCGGCAGCAGCATCTGCATCATTTTCTCGGCGAGCTTCGGGTCGCGCCAGAAGATGCCGAAGGCCTGGTCGAAGATCGGCCGCTGCTCCTCGCGCGAGAGCAGCACCGCCGACATGGTCCAGTACCAGTCGTCGCGCCGCAGCGCGCTGGAGGAGCCGCCGGTGATATCGAGCGCGCGCACGCAGTCGATCACGCGGTCGGAACCGATGCGCAACCCCGCCGCGCGCAGCAGGCGCGCGAAATGCATGACGTTCTCGGCCAGGCGGCCGCTCGCCGCGGCTACCGCCACTCGCGCGCCAGCCTTTCGACGCCGGGCGAGGCGGCGACGTGGTGGTGCTTGAAGTACTGCTCGTGGTTGTGCTCGAGCTCGGCGAGCCAGTACACGTAGTTCACCATCAGCCCGGCGGAGCGGGCGAGGCCCTGCTCGGAGGAATCGGCGAGCCAGTTGATGCGGTCGAGCGAGGCGCCGTTGCCGAGGTGGAAGCGCGCCACCGCGTCGAGCGGGTCGTCGCCCTGCTTGGCGTGCACGAGGTAATGTGCGCACAGGCGCATCAGCAGGGTCTTCAGCCGCTCGGGCACCTCGCCGAGGTGCCAGGCGGGATCCTCGATGCGTCCGAGGATTTCTTTTTCTTCGGCATTCAATTCCCTCTTCGAAAGCCACGAGCGCAGGCCGGGGACCGGAGAAAGGGTGGCGAAGCGCCGCAGGTGGGGGAACTCGCGCTTCAGATCTTCGGCAACTTGCTTGATCAGCAAATTCCCGAACGAGATGCCGCGCAAGCCCTCCTGGCAGTTGGTGATCGAGTAGAACACCGCGCAGTCGGCGGCGTGCGGGTTCGCCACCGGCGAGCGCACGTCGAGCAGCGGCTGCACCTGCGCGCTCATGCCGCGCGTCAGCGCCACCTCGATGAAGATGATCGGCTCGTCGGGCAGCTGCGGATGGAAGAAGGCGAAGCAGCGGCGGTCGGCTTCCAGGCGCCGGCGCAGGTCGCGCCAGCCCTCGACCGCGTGCACCGCCTCGTACTGGATCAGCTTCTCGAGCACGATCGCCGAGGTGTGCCAGTCGACGCGCTCGAGGCGCAGGAAGCCGCGGTTGAACCACGAGCGGAGCAGGTGCAGGAGGTCGGCGTCGATGGTGCGCCACACCGGGTTCGCCTTCAGCTTCTTCAGCAGCAGCCCGCGCATGCCGACCAGCGCGGCGGTGCCGCCCTGGGCCATGTTCAGGCGCCGGAACAGCTCCTGGCGCGGCGGCTCGGCGGCGTCCTGCAGCACCGCCAGGTTTTCCGGCGAGGGATCGGCCTGGTAGGCCGCCGCAGCGCGCGCCACGGCCTCCGGCGAGGGCGAGTAGGTGCGCGCGAGCGCGTCGAAGAACTCGTCGCGGCATCGCTCGTCGAGCCCGTGCCAGGCGATCAACGCGTCGCGTGCGAGCGCGGTGCTAGCGTACTCGCCGCGCTCGGCGAGGAGCTGGCCGCACAGCGAGAGCAGGAGCTGCGTCCTGCGGTCGACGGCATCGTTCTTGCCGCCGAGCATCCGCCGCAGGAAGGAGGCGGTGTTCACGCCGCCGCGGTCGCGCGCGCCTCGGCCACCATGCGCGCGGCCTCTTCGCCGGCGACGCGCTCGAGGTCGTCGCGGTACTTGAGCAGCACGCCGAGGGTGTTGTTCACCGTCTCCGGGTCGAGCGCGACGCGGTCGAGCGCGGCGAGGCAGTTCGCCCAGTCGATGGTCTCGGCGACGCCGGGCAGCTTGTAGAGATCGCTCTTGCGCAGCTGCTGCACGAAGGCCACTACCTCGCGCGAGAGCGCGGCGGCGGCCTTGGGCGCCTTGTGCCGCAGGATCTCGAGCTCGCGCTTCGCGTCCGGGTAATCCACCCAGTGATAGAAACAGCGCCGTTTGACGGCGTCGTGAATCTCGCGCGTCCGGTTGGACGTGATCACCACCACCGGCGGCTCGGCGGCGCGCAGGGTGCCGATCTCCGGGATGGTGATCTGCCAGTCGGAGAGCACCTCGAGCAGGTAAGCCTCGAAGGGCTCGTCGGTGCGGTCGAGCTCGTCGATCAGCAGCACCGGCGGCGCGCCGAGCGGCTGCAGCGCGCGCACGAGCGGCCGGCGGATGAGGAAGCGCTCGGAGAAGATGTCCTGCTCGAGGCCCTCGCGCGACTTGACCCCTTCCGCCTCGGCCATGCGGATCTCGATCATCTGGCGCGGGTAGTTCCACTCGTACGCCGCCTGCGCGATGTCGAGGCCTTCGTAGCACTGCAGGCGCACCAGCTCGCGGCCGAGCGCCTCGGCCACCACCTTGGCGATCTCGGTCTTGCCGACACCCGCCTCGCCCTCGAGGAACAGGGGCCGCTTCATGGCGAGGGCGAGGACCAAAGAGGTTGCAAGGCTACGGTCAGCCACGTACTCGCCGGAGGCGAGCAGGGCCTGTGTTTCATCGATCGAGCCAGGTAAGGAGCGCGGCAGGGTCTGAGGCATGGAAAGGATTATAGTGGTGGCAAATGACGTCCCGGCGCGCCTTTCTCTCAGCGGCGTTGGCGCTCGCCTCCGGCCCGCTCGCCGCGCAAGGCGGACCGCAGAGAACGTATCGCATCGGGCTGCTGGACTCCTCGTCGCCGCAATTGAGCGCCCTCAACATGGCGCATTTTCGCAAGGGCCTCAGCGAGCTCGGCTACGACCGGCGCAACCTCGACTTCGAATACCTCTCGGCCGACGGACGGCAGGAGCGGCTGCCGCAGCTCGCGAAGAGCCTGATCGCGAGGAACGTCGACCTGATCTTCACCAGCGGCACGCCGGCGACGCTGGCGGCGAAAGCCGCCTCCGCCGGCCGCGTGCCGGTGGTGACCGCGGCGGTGATCGATCCGGTGGAGACGCGGGTGGTCGACAGCATGGCGGCGCCGGGATTCGTCACCGGCACTGCGATCGACACCGCCGACCTGGAGGCGAGGCGGCTCGAGCTCCTGCACGCTCTCGCGCCGTCGGCCAAGCGCCTCGGCGCCGTGATCGACACCTCCAATCCGGGCCTGCTGGCGGCGTGGAAAGCGGTTCGCGAGGCGGCGCGTGGGGCGGGCTTCGAGGCGGAGCTGATCGAGCTGCGCAAGGCGGAGGAGGCGCCGCGTATTCTCGCCGCCGCGGCGACCCGCGGCGTTGACGCGGTGACTGTGCGCCTCGGCGGCCTTGCGCCGGCAGCGCGTCAGGGGCTGGTCGAGAGCGCGACGCGCTGCCGCCTGCCGGCGATCTACGCTTCGCGCCGCTTCGTCGAGGTCGGCGGTCTCGCGTCGTACGGCGTCAACGCGCCGCAGATGTACTACCGCGCGGCGGCGTTCGTGGACAAGATCCTGCGCGGCAGCTCTCCGGACAAGCTGCCGATGGAACGCGCCAGCCAGTTCGAGCTGGTGCTCAACCGCCGCGCCGCCCATTCGCTCAACCTGGTCATCCCGCCCGACTTGCTGCTCAAGTCCGACGAGGTGCTTGGCTAGCGCCATGACCTCGCGGCGGACCTTCCTCTCCACGCTGCTGGTCCTGGCATCGGCGCGCCTCGCTGCGCAGGACAAGGCGGCCCGGGTGCGCCGCATCGGCTTCCTCGATCCGGTATCGCTGCAGGCCAACGGCTCCAACATGTACCAGTTCCGCAAGGGGATGAAGGAACTGGGCTATACCGAGGGCGGCAACCTGTCCATCGAATACCGCTCGGCCGAGGGGCGCAGCGAGCGCTTCGCGCAGCTGGCGCGCGAGCTGTCCAAGCGCGACATCGACCTGATCGTCACCAGCGGCACGCCCGCCACGCTGGCGGCGATGAAGGCGAAGATCCCGGTGGTCACTGCCAGCGTCGTCGACCCGGTCGACGTCCAGGTGGTGGCCAGCCTCGAGCGGCCGGCCGGCAACGTGACCGGGATGGCGGTCCTGACCGAGGAGCTGGAAGCGAAGCGCCTCGAGCTGCTGCGCGCCATTGTCCCCGGCAAGAATGCGGTCGCCGCGATCATGGACATGGGCAACCCGGGGTTCGCCGAGGCCTGGAAGGCGATGCAGCCGGCCGCCGCGAGGATGGGCATGAAGCTCGAGCTGATCGACGCGCGCAAGCCCGAGGAGGTGGTGAGCGGATTCGCCACCGCGGTGGCGCACAAAGCCGACGCGGCGGTGGTGCGGCTCGGCTCCCTGACCATCGACAACCGGCGCGCGATCGTCGAGGCCGCAGCGGGAAGCAAGATGCCGGCGATCTACAACTCGCGCCAGTTCGTCGATATCGGCGGGCTCGCCTCCTACGGCGTGAACACGCCGCTGCTGTACTACCGCGCGGCGGCCTTCGTCGACAAGATTCTGAAGGGCGCCAAGCCGGCCGAGCTGCCGATGGAGCGCGCGACGCGCTTCGAGCTGGTGCTCAACCGCGCGACCGCGCACCACCTCGGCCTCATCATCCCGCCGGACATCTTCCTCAAGTCCGACGACGTCGTCGGCTGACTACTTCAGCGCTGCTTCGACGGCGCGCTTTGCCATGACCGTGATGAGATGCGCACGGTATTCGGGCGAAGCATGGAGATCGTTGTTCAGCCCGTCGGACTTCACCTTGATGTTGGCGACCGACTCGGGCGCGAACTTCGCCGACAACGCCTTTTCCATCTCCGCCTGGCGGAACACCGACGCGCCGGCGCCGGTGACCGCGACCCGCACCTTGCCGCCGAAGTCGGCCACGAAGACTCCCACGATGGCGAAGCGCGAGGCTGGATTCTTGAACTTCATGTACGCGGCGCGCTTGGGCGCCGGGAAGCTCACCGAGGTGATCAGCTCGCCCGGCTCGAGCGCGGTCTCGTACAGGCCGGTAAAGAACTTGTCGGCTTCGATCTGGCGCTTGTTGGTCGTGATCGTCGCGCCGAGGCCGAGCGCGGCGGCCGGGTAGTCCGCGGCCGGGTCGCTGTTGGCGAGCGAGCCGCCGATGGTGCCCATGTTGCGCACCTGACGGTCGCCGATCATGCCGGCGAGCGTGGCGAGCGCCGGAATCGCCTTCTGCACGTCCTTCGAGGCGGCGACCTCGGCATGGCGCGTCATCGCGCCGATTTCGACACCGCCACCCGATGCTTTGACAAAAGAGAGTTCTTTCAGAGAACCCAGATCGACGAGGTCCGATGGCGAGGACAGACGCAGCTTCATCGCCTGCACCAGGCTTTGCCCGCCGGCGAGAAATCTGCTTTCTGAATTCTTGGTTACCAAAGAAGCAGCATCTTTGGCGCTGGCGGGGCGGTGATAGTGGAATGCGTGCATGTCCTCTCCTCCTAGGCGGCTTTGTGCAGCGAGCGCCACACGGTCTGCGCGGTGGCGGGCATCGGCAGGTCCTTCACGCCGAGCGCGTCGGTGATGGCGTTCATGAGCGCCGCGGGCGAGCCGATCGCGCCGGCTTCGCCGCAGCCCTTCACGCCGAGCGGGTTGTGCGTGCACGGCGTCTCGCGCGTGTCGACGGCGAACGACGGCACGTCGGTCGCGCGCGGGATGCTGTAGTCCATGAACGAGCCGGTGACGAGCTGGCCTTCGGCGTCGTAGCGGCAGCCCTCGGTGAGCGCCTGGCCGATGCCCTGCGCGAGGCCGCCGTGCACCTGGCCCTCGACGATCATCGGGTTGATGATCTTGCCGAAGTCATCCACCGCGGTGAAGCGCTCGATCTTGACCACGCCGGTGTCCTTGTCGACCTCGACTTCGCAGACGTAGGTGCCGGCGGGGAAGGTGAAGTTCGCCGGATCGTAGAACGCATTCTCGTTCAGGCCGGGCTCGAGCTTGTCGTGCGGGTAGTTGTGCGGCACGTAGGCCGCGAACGCCACCTCGCCGAAGGTCTTCTTCTTGTCGGTGCCGGCCACCTTGTAGGTGCCGCGGTCCCACTCGACGTCGCCCTCGGCCGCTTCCATCAGGTGCGCGGCGATCTTCTTGCCCTTCGCGATGACTTTATCCAGCGCCTTCACGATGGCGGTGCCGCCGACCGCGAGCGAGCGCGAGCCGTAGGTGCCCATGCCGAACAGCACCTTCGAGGTGTCGCCGTGCACGATGTCGACGTTCTCGAGCGGCAGGCCGAGGCGGTCGGCCACCACCTGCGCGAAAGTGGTCTCGTGACCCTGGCCGTGCGAGTGCGAGCCGGTGAACACCGTCACGCTGCCGGTCGGATGCACGCGCACTTCGCCGGCCTCGAACAGGCCCGCGCGCGCGCCGAGCGCGCCGGCGACGGCCGAGGGCGCGATGCCGCAGGCCTCGATGTAGGCGGCGTAACCGAGGCCTCTCAGCTTGCCGTTTTTCAGCGATTGCGCTTTTCTCTGCTCGAAATTCTTTCTGTCTGAAAGCTCAAGAGCGGCATCGAGCGTCGCATCGTAATTTCCCGTGTCGTATTGCAGCGCGACGGGCGTCTGGTACGGGAAGCTGCGGATGAAGTTGCGCCGGCGGATCTCGGCCGGGTCGATCTTCATCTCGCGCGCCGCGGTCTCGACCAGGCGCTCGACGACGTAGGTCGCTTCGGGCCGGCCCGCGCCGCGGTAAGCGTCCACCGGGGTGGTGTTGGTGAACACCGCCGTCACCTCGCAGTAGATCGCCGGGGTGGTGTACTGACCGGCCAGCAGCGTGGCGTAGAGGATGGTCGGAATGCACGAGGCGAACGTGGAGAGGTACGCGCCCATGTTCGCCGTCGTCTTCACGCGCATGCCGAGGAACTTGCCGTCCTTGTCCATCGCCAGCTCGGCGACGGTGACGTGGTCGCGGCCGTGCGCGTCGGAGACGAACGACTCGCTGCGCTCGGCGGTCCACTTCACCGCGCGGTTGAGCTGCTTCGCCGCCCAGGTGACGACCACGTCCTCGGCATAGAGATAGATCTTCGAGCCGAAGCCGCCGCCGACGTCGGGCGCGACGACGCGTACCTTGTGCTCGGGCAGGCCGAGCACGAACGCGGTCATCAGCAGCCGCTCGACGTGCGGGTTCTGGCTGGAGACGTAGAGGGTGTAAGCGTCGTCGGCGCGGCTGTAGCCGCCGATCGCAGCGCGCGGCTCGATCGCGTTCGGCACCAGCCGGTTGTTGATGAACTCGAGCTTTGTGACGTGCGCCGCCTTGGCGAACGCCGCATCGCAGGCGTTTTTGTCGCCGAGCGCCCATACGTAGCAGGTGTTGTTCGGCACGCCGTCGTGCACCGCGACTTTGCTTTTCGTCGCCGCGGCTGCGTCGACCACCGCCCGCAGCACTTCGTAATCCACCTCCACCAGCTCGGCGGCGTCCTTCGCCTGCGCCAGCGTCTCGGCGACGATGACCGCGACCTGGTCGCCGACGTGCCGCACCTTGCCCTGCGCGAGGCAGGGATGCGGCGGCTCCTTCATCGGCTGGCCGTTGACGTCGGTGATCAGCCAGCCGCAGGGCAGGCCGCCCACCTTCGCGTCCGCCAGATCCTGGCCGCTGAAAATACCCAGCACGCCGGGAGCTTTTTTCGCTTTGTCGAGTCTGATGCTCTTGATGCGCGCATGCGCATGGGGAGAACGCACGAATGCGGCATAGGCTTGGTTCGGCAGGGAGATATCGTCGGTGTACTGTCCCGCGCCTGTCAGAAACCTGTAGTCTTCCTTGCGCGCGACGCGCGCGCCGATCAGCGGGGCGTTCACAGTTTTCCTCCCATCGCTTTCGCGCCGGCCACGATGCTCTTCACGATGTTGTGGTAGCCGGTGCAGCGGCAGAGGTTGCCCTCGAGGCTCTCGCGCACTTCGTCCTCGGTTGGATTGGGACGGCCCTTCGCGAACTCGAGCGCGTTCATCACCATGCCGGGGGTGCAGAAGCCGCACTGCAGGCCGTGGTTCTCCTTGAACGCCTGCTGCATCGGATGCAGCGTGCCGTCGGCCTTGGCCACGCCCTCGATGGTGAGGATCTCGGCGCCCTCGGCCTGCATCGCCACGATCGAGCAGCTCTTGATCGCCTTGCCGTTCATGTGCACGGTGCAGGCGCCGCACTGGGCGGTGTCGCAGCCGACGTGGGTGCCGGTCAGGCGCAGCGTGTCGCGGATCAGGCTGACCAGCAGGGTGCGCTCCTCGACCTCGGCGGAAACGGGCTTGCCGTTGACTTTCATGGATACTTTGATTGCCATGCGGTCCTCCTCGGGGAAAAACATCCTAGCGCGGGCGTATCATTTGCGCTACTGGGAAAAGCGGTCCAAACAAGTGGAATAACTTATGCGACTACTGATCGTTGAAGACGATGCTCCGCTCGCGTCCGGCCTGCGGCGCATTCTCGAAGCGGAGGGCCACGCCGTCGACGTCACCGGCCGCGGCGAGGAGGCGGTGAATGCCGCCGCCCACGAGCACTTCGATCTCGTGATCCTGGACATCGGCCTGCCGCAGATGGACGGCTTCGAGGTGCTGCGGCGCTTCCGCGCCGCCGCCTCGGACCGCAGCGAGCCGATGCCGGTGCTGGTGCTCACCGCGCGCGATGCAGTCGACGATCGCGTGCGCGGCCTCGATCTTGGCGCCGACGACTACATGGTGAAGCCCTTCGCGATGCCGGAGCTCACCGCGCGCGTGCGTGCGCTGCTGCGCCGCTCGCAGGCGCACGGCGGGCCGCGCATCGTGCACGGGCCGCTCGCGCTCGATACCGTGGCGCGCAGGGCGTTCCTGAGGAACGAGCCCCTGGAGCTCGCCGCGCGCGAGTGGGCCGTGCTCGAGGTGCTGCTCGCCAAGGTGGAGAAGATCGTCTCGAAGGAGGCGATCATCCAGGCCGTGGCGGGATGGGGCGACGATCTCTCGCCGAACGCGATCGAGGTCTATGTCTCGCGGCTGCGCTCCAAGCTCGAGCCGGCGGGGATCAAGATCCGCACCGTGCGCGGCTTCGGCTACATGCTCGAGGAGTTCAAGGGCGAACCGCGGGTGGCGCAAGGCCAGGTTTAATGGCGCGCAGCCTCCGCGCGCACCTGCTGCGGCTGCTGCTTCCCCCGCTCGCCGCCCTGCTCGCGGTGGGCGCCGTGATCGCGTACTACCCCTCGATGGAGCCGGCGACCGAGGCCTACAACCAGGCGCTGGTCGACGTCGCCATCGCGCTCGGCAGCTACGTGCGCGCCTCGGAGAAGGGCTACGCCTTCGACATGCCGAGCGCGGTCGAGCAGGTGCTGCGCACCGACCGCTACGACACGATCTACTACCGCGTGGTGCTGCCCGACGGCAACAACATCGCCGGCGAGAGCGACCTGCCCCTGCCGCCCGACGACAGCGGCGGCTCGTACGACGCAACGTACAAGGGGCAGCGCGTGCACGTGGTCTCGGTGCAGTCGCCGTGCGGCGGCGGCGCGTGCAACATCCTGGTCGGCGAGACGACGGTCAAGCGCAACCGCCTCACGCGCGAGATCCTGGTGTCGAGCCTGATGCCCCAGCTGCTGCTCGCCGCGGCGACGCTGGTGATCGTCTGGTTCGGCGTGAAGCGCGGCCTCGGCCCGCTTGCGCGCCTCTCGGATGAGATCAAGGAGCGCTCGCCGCGCGACCTGCATCCGATCGACGCCGCCGGCGCGCCCGAGGAGATGCGCCCGCTGCTCGAGGCGCTGAACGGCCTGCTCAAGCAGGTGGCGGAGGCGAGCGGCAACCAGCAGCGCTTCCTCGCCAACGCCGCGCACCAGCTGCGCACGCCGCTCGCCGGCCTGCAGGCGCACACCGAGCTCGCGCTCGCGCAGCCGCTGCCGGAAACGGTGCGCACCGAGCTCGACCAGGTGCGCCAGGCGACGATCCGCACCGCGCGCCTCGCCAACCAGCTGCTCGCGCTCGCGCGCGCAGAGCCCGGCGCGCGCGGCCAGCCCTCGCAGGTGAACCTGAAGCGCGTGGTGGAGGGCGAAGCCGACGCCTGGGTGCACCAGTCGCTCGCGCGCGACGTCGACCTCGGCTTCGAGCTGGAAGCCGCGCCGGTGCAGGGCGACGCGTTTCTGCTGCGTGAGGCGCTCGCCAACCTCGTGCACAACGCGATCGAGTACTCCACCCGCGGCGGCCGCGTCACCGTGCGCACCGGCGCGCGGAACGGCGCCCCCTTCGCCGAGGTCGAAGACGATGGGCCCGGCATCCCTGCGGCCGAGCGCGCGCGCGTGCTCGAGCGCTTTTACCGCGTGCCCGGCACGACCGGCACCGGCAGCGGCCTGGGCCTCGCCATCGTGCGCGAGATCGCCGCCGGGCATGGCGCCGGCATGGAGCTCGGTGAAGGCCTGGGCGGAAAAGGCTGCCGGGTTGCGATAACATTTCCGGCGGAGGAATGACTCTATGGACAGCGTGGTTTATGGATAGCGTCGATATTGAAGTGCTGCGGTCAGCGGAGGCTTGGCGCAAGGCGGGTCATCGCGTGGCGCTCGGCACCATCGTCAAGACCTGGGGCTCGGCGCCGCGGCCGGTCGGCGCGATGGTGGTGGTCCGCGACGACGGCCAGATCCAGGGCTCGGTTTCGGGCGGCTGCGTCGAGGACGACCTGGTCGACAAGGTGAAGGCGAAGCTCGCTGGCTGGAAGAAGCCCGAGCTGTTCACCTACGGCGTCACCAACGAAGAAGCGACGCGCTGGGGCCTGCCTTGCGGCGGCACGCTGCAGCTCGTCATGGAGCCCCTCTCGGACGTAAGCGAAGTGGCGGAGCTGCTAGCGCGCATCGGCAAGCAGGAGCTGGTGAAGCGCCGCCTCGAGATGGACAGCGGCCGCGCCACGCTCGAAGCCGGGCGCTGGCAGGACGTCCTCGAGTTCGACGGCCGCGTGCTTTCCACGGTGCACGGCCCGCGCTGGCGCGTGGTGCTGATCGGCGCCGGCCAGCTCACGCGCTACCTCGCCGAGATGGCGCACATGCTCGACTACCACGTCACGGTGATCGACCCGCGCGAGGAATACGCGGCGGGCTGGGACCTCGCAGGCGTGCCGTTGAACCGCGGCATGCCGGATGACGTGGTGCGCGAGCTCAACCTCGACGGCCACACCGCGCTCATCGCGCTGACGCACGACCCGAAGCTCGACGACTTGGCGCTGATGGAGGGCCTCAAGTCGGCCGCGTTCTATGTCGGCGCCATCGGCTCGAAGAAGAACAACGACGCGCGCCGCGTCCGCTTGCGCGAGTTCGACGTGTCGCAGGACGAGATCGCGCGCCTGCGCGGCCCGGTCGGCCTGTACATCGGCTCGAAGACGCCGCCCGAGATCGCGGTGGCGATCCTCGCCGAGATGACCGCCGTGCGCCACGGCGTGAGCGAGCCGTCGTGGGCGGCAAAGCCCGAGCGCCGGTTCGATCCTTCGGCGTGTGAAGTAAAGACTCCTTGAATATCGTCGGGCTGCTGCTTGCAGCCGGCTCGGCCAGCCGCTTCGGCTCCGACAAGCTGCAGCACAGCCTGCCGCACGGCGTCGCCATCGCCGTGCAAGCCGCCCGGCACTTGCGCAGCGGGGTCACCCGCATTGTCGCCGTCGTCCGCCCGGGAAATGAGCCGCTTTCCGAAAATCTGAAAAAAGAAGACTGTGAGATCGTGGTGTGCGAGAACGCCGCCGAAGGCGTGGGAGCGAGCCTCGCCTGCGCGGTGCGCGCGGCCGGTCGCGCCGACGGTTACCTCGTTGCACTCGGCGACATGCCGTTCGTGCGGCCGAGCTCGATCGCGGCGGTGCGCGACGCGCTCGCCGGCGGTGCGGCGCTCGCGGCACCATACTGGCGCGCGCGGCGCGGACACCCGGTCGGCATCTCGGGGCAGTTCCATGAGGCGCTGTCAACGCTGCGCGGCGACGAAGGGGCGAAGGCGCTGCTCGCTGCGAACGAGGGGCGCGTTGTAAAAATTCCGGTAGGCGATCCAGGCGTCATCCGCGACATCGATACTCCCGCAGACCTCGCGCCGCCGCTTAGAATCTGACTTATGGCTGACAAGGGGGATGGCGGCGTCCAGAGCGCGCAGCGCGCCGTTCTGTTCGCAGACGTCTGCGACAGCACCGCGCTCTACGAGTCCCTCGGCGATGCGCCGGCGCTGGCGCTGATCAACACGCTGTTCGAGAAGCTCGGCGTCATCACCTCGACGCACGACGGCGCCGTGATCAAGACGCTCGGCGACGCGCTGATCTGCCAGTTCAACGACGCCGACAAGGCGTTCCGCGCTGCCTGCGACATGCAGACCGCCGCGGCCGCGCTCAAGCCGCGCAGCTCGCCGCGCTTCGCCATCAAGGTCGCGTTCATATACGGGCCGGTGGTCGTGAAAGACAACGACGTCTTCGGCGACACGGTGAACGTGTGCTCGCGGCTCAATACGCTCGGTAGCCCCGAGCAGGTGCTCACCACGCAGCAGACGGTCGACGCGCTGTCGCCCGGCCTGCGCGTGCGCTGCCGCCAGCTCTATCCGCTCAAGGTGAAGGGCAAGGCCGAGCAGGTCACGGTGCACGACGTGCTCTGGCGCCTGGACCCGGACATCACCGAGCGCGACCTGCCGGCGCGGCCGGCCGCCGCGAAGAACGTCGTCGCGGTGCTGAAGATCTCCTACGGCGGCGAGTCGTTCACGGTGGGGCCGGCACAGGAGGTGCTCATCGGCCGCGACAAGGCCAACGACATCATCATCGAAAGCACGCGCGCCTCGCGCGTGCACGCGCGCATCTTCGGCCGCGGCGGCAACTTCGTCATCGCCGACCAGTCCTCGAACGGCACCTTCCTCCTGATCGACGGCAACAGCCGCGAGATGCTGCTGCGGCGCGAGGAGGCGGTAATGGGCGAGCGCGGCTGGGTCGGCCTCGGCAAGTCCGCCGAGGGGCACGGCACGCACGTGCTGCGCTATCGCCTGGAGCGGAAAGGCGCGTGAGCTCTGGCGGCGTCGCGGGCGCGCGCATGCTCGCGCGCTACAACGCGTGGGCCAACCACCTGATCTACGACGCGGTGGCCGCGCTGCCGCCCGGCGAGGCGGTAAAGGAGCGCGCCACGCTCTTCAAGAACATGGTGCACACGCTCAACCACAACTACGTGATCGGGCTCATCTGGCAGGCCCACCTCGAGGGCCGCGACCACGGCTTCTCGGCCCGCAACACCAAGGACCACCCGCCGCTGGAGGACTTGCGCAAGGCGCAGAAAGGCGTCGACCGCTGGTATCTCGATTGGACCGCGGCGCTTGGCGATGCGGCGCTCGGCGAGGAGGTGCACTTCACATTGATCGGCGGCAATCGCGGCGTGATGACGCGCGGCGAGATGCTGCTCCACGTGGTCAACCACACCACCTACCACCGCGGCTTCGTCGCCGACATGTTCTACCAGGTGCCGGGTGCCCGGCCGCCCACGACCGACCTGCCGGTGTTCCTGCGCGAGGAGCGCGGCTAGGGCTTTTGCTCCACCGTCAGGTTGTACGAGACCGACTGCGCGGGCGCGACCAGATAGTCCTCGGGACGCCGGTACTCGAGGCGCAGCGTCTGCTCGCCGTCGCGCACCGGAGTGAAGGTCCACAGCTCGATGCCCGCCTCCTTGTCCTGGTCCGGCGCACCTTCCGCCTTCACCGCGGCGACCTCCGGCTCGCGCAGGACCCACTCGTAGCCCGGCTCGGCCTTGAGCGGCAGCCGCACGAAGAGCTGCTGGCCGTGCGCGAGCGTGATCCCGGCGCCCGAGTTCTCGTGCGTCACCGTGCGCGGTGGAAAGGCGCCGGCCGGGTTGTAGAAAAAGCCGCAGCCGGGCAGAAGGGTCAGAGCGAAGAAAGCGAGCGCGGTTCGCATCGATACGAGCATTGTACTCACCGCGCCTCGGAATAGGCCGGCCCGCGGCCTGTTGACGAAACGATGCGCTTCATCGCTCTGATCCTGATCGTCTGGGCCTCGCCGGCTTACGCGGAGTGGTACACGGACCTGTACGGCGGGGCGGCCTACACGCCGCACAGCGACATCACGCTGGTCGTCGGATCGCCGAGCGGGCCTGCGGACCATGTATTCCACGACGTGAAGTGGAACCAGTCGACCGAGCTCGGCTTGCGCGTGGGCTATTGGTTCAAATCGGCTCCCTGGTACGGCGTGGGGGTCGATGCATTCCAATTCGACGCCAACGTTTCGTCGCAGTCCGTGGACACCACGATCTCCGGCGCGACCGCGCCCGCGACATTGCAGGCCATCGATTTCTCGGCGAGCGCGGTCGGCTTCGACGTAGTGCGCCTGCGCTATCCCCTCCTGGCAAGCAGCGAGTATCCGATGGGGCGCCTGCAGCCCTACGCCAGCGCCGGGCCGGCGCTCTTCAAGGTACGGGTCACCAACAAGGCTAACGGGGAGCTCACGACCCAGTCCGCGTCCGATACCGCGCTCGGCTACAAGCTCGGCGCCGGGTTGTCCTGGCAGTTCACGCCGCGGATCGGCGTCTTCGGCGAGTACCGCTACACGCATGTCCATGCCGAGCCCGACCTGCAGGGCACCATCACCGGGGCGCGCGTGCCGACGAAGTTCGACCTCGACACCCACCATCTAGTAGCCGGCCTGTCCTTCCGGTTCTAGCCCTAGTAGCTCGCCGGGGGGTGGCTGGTAAAATGGGTCGCTCTCGCCACGGGACCCCCATGCTTGCCCCGAACCTTCTCGCGCAGTCCGACCCCGAGCTGTGGAACGCCATCCGCCTGGAGAATCAGCGCCAGGAAGACCACGTCGAACTGATCGCCTCCGAAAACTACGTCAGCCGGCAGGTCATGCTCGCGCAGGGCAGCCAGCTCACCAACAAATACGCCGAGGGCTATCCGGGCAAGCGCTACTACGGCGGCTGCGAGTACGTCGACATGGCCGAGACGCTCGCCATCGAGCGCGCGAAGAAGCTGTTCGGCGCGCCCTGGGCGAACGTGCAGCCGCATTCCGGCTCGCAGGCGAACCAGGCGGTGTATACCGCCGTGCTGCAGCCCGGCGATACGATCCTCGGCATGTCGCTCGCGATGGGCGGCCATCTCACGCACGGCTCGCCGGTCAATCTCTCCGGCAAGCTCTATAAGGTCGTTTCCTATTCACTCAATCAAAAAGAGGAAATCGACTACCAGCAGGCTGAAGAGCTGGCGATGGAGCACAAGCCGAAGCTGATCGTCACCGGCGCCTCGGCCTACTCGCTCGCCATCGACTGGAAGCGCTTTCGCGCCATCGCCGACAAGTGCGGCGCGCTGCTGATGGCCGACATCGCGCACTATGCCGGCCTCATCGCCGCCGGCCTCTATCCGTCGCCGTTCGGCATCGCGCATTTCGTCACCACCACCAACCACAAGACCTTGCGCGGCCCGCGCGGCGGCATGGTGTTCGGCCTCGAGCAGTTCGAGAAGCCGATCAACAGCGCGATCTTCCCCGGCCTGCAGGGCGGCCCGCTGATGCACGTGATCGCCGCCAAGGCGGTGGCGTTGGGCGAGGCCCTCAAGCCGGAGTTCAAGGGCTATCAGCAACAGGTGATGGAGAACGCGAAGGCGATGGTGCGCGTGCTGACGCAGCGCGGCGTGCGCATCGTCTCGGGCCGCACCGAAAGCCACATGTTCCTGATGGACGTCGGCAAGAAGGGGATCACCGGCAAGGACGCGGAAGCCGCGCTCGGCCGCGCCCACATCACCGTCAACAAGAACGCGATCCCCAACGATCCGCAGAAGCCGGCGGTCACCAGCGGCGTGCGCATCGGCTCGCCGGCGATGACCACGCGCGGCTTTCGCAAAGTCGAGGCCGAGCAGCTCGCCGGGCTGATCGCCGACGTGCTCGACAAGCCTGGCGATGACGCCAACCTCCAGCGCGTGGCAAATGAAGTAAAAGCGCTCTGCGCTAGATTTCCCGTCTATCCATGAAGTGTCCCTTCTGCGGCTCGGATGACACGCAGGTCGTCGATACGAGGGCCAACCTCGAGGCGAACACGATCCGCCGCCGCAGGAAGTGCGTGAAGTGCGAGAAGCGCTTCACCACCTACGAGCGCGTTGACCTGAAGATGCCGCGGCTGGTCAAGAAGGACGGCAGCCGCACCGACTTCGACCGCGAGAAGCTGATGGGCAGCATGATGCTCGCGCTGCGCAAGCGCCCGGTTGCGACCGAGGAGGTCGAGGGCGCGGTCGACCGCGTCATCGAGCGGCTGCGCTCGCTCGGCGAGCGTGAGGTGTCGACCAGCCGGGTCGGCGACTTCGTGATCCGCGAGCTGGCCAAGCTCGACAAGGTGGCCTACATCCGCTTCGCGTCGGTGTACCGCAGCTTCGAGACCCCCGAGGACTTCCGCGACGCGCTGCAGGAAGTCAAAGCGGCAAAAAAAAGACGCAAATGATGCGCGCCGCACCCTAGGAGCCCGGTGGCTACTCGCTTCACCGCTCTTGACCACGCCATGATGCGGCGCGCGCTCGACCTCGCCGAGCGCGGGCTGTTCACCACCACGCCCAATCCGCGCGTCGGCTGCGTCATCGCGCAGGGCCAGGAAGTCGTCGGTGCCGGCTGGCATGAGAGGGCCGGCGGACCGCACGCGGAGGTCGCCGCGCTCGCCAAGGCCGGCGAGCGCGCCGCCGGCGCCACCGTCTACGTCACGCTCGAGCCGTGCAACCACCAGGGCCGCACCCCGCCGTGCGTCGAGGCGCTGAAGGCGGCGAAGGTGGCGCGCGTGGTGGCGGCCATGCGCGATCCGAATCCGGTTGCCGCGCGCGGCGGCCACGCGCTCGCCTCGGCCGGCGTGCGGTTCGAATCCGGCCTGATGGAGGATGAGGCGCGCGAGCTCAACATCGGCTTCGTCTCGCGCATGACGCGCGGCCGGCCATGGGTGCGCTTGAAGATCGCCGCCAGCTTGGACGGCCGCACCGCGCTCGAGAACGGAAAGTCGCAGTGGATCACCAGCCTCGAGGCGCGCCGCGACGGCCATCGCTGGCGCGCGCGCGCCTGCGCCGTGCTCACCGGCGCCGGCACGGTGGTGGCAGACGATCCGCGCCTCACGGTGCGCGAGGTCGAGACGCCGCGCCAGCCGCTGCGCGTCGTCGTCGACAGCAAGCTCGAGACGCCGCCGGCGGCGAAGATCCTGCAGGGCGAGAAGGCGCTGATCTTCGCCGCCGTGCCCGGTGATCGCCAGAACGCCGAAGTGGTCGTCCTGCCCAACCCGAGCCGCAAAGTCGACCTGCCGAAGATGCTCGAGGAGCTCGCCCGGCGCGGCGTCAACGAGCTGCACGTCGAGGCCGGCTCACGCCTCAACGCATCGCTTGTGCGCGAGGGCTGCGTCGACGAATTCCTGCTCTACCTCAACCCGAGCTTCCTCGGCGACGCGGCGCAAGGCATGCTCGACCTGCCGCCGCTCGCCTCGCTCGAGGAGCGCGTGCGCCTCGACGTCGTCTCACTCGAGCGCGTCGGCGAGGACATTCGCATCCTGGCGCGGCCCGCATAGCGCGGCGGCGATGAGGTCCACCGCGACGCGCGCGCTGCAGCCGTCGCGATCGAGGCGCGGCAGGTATTCCACCAGCTCGAGCGCGGCGAGCCGCGCGCTGCCGCCGAAGCGCGCAAGCGAGCGCACGAGTTCCGCCCCCGACAGGCCGCCCGCCACGGGCGTGCCGACGCCGGGGGCCTCCTCGGGCGTGACCGCGTCGAGGTCGATGCTGATGCCGTAGACGCCGGTGCCGCGGCTCGCGATGCCGACCGCCTCGTCGAGCGCCCAGTCGATGCCGCGGCTGTGCACCTCGGCCATGTGGATGACGCGCACGCCGAGGCGGTCGAGGCGCTCTTTCTCCTCGCGCTCGAAGCTGCGCACGCCGACGAGGCACACGTGATGGGCGTCGACCACGCCGCAGGCGAGGCCGTACAGCGGGTCGTCGTCCTGGCCGAGCAGCCAGGCGAGCGGCATGCCGTGCAGGCGGCCGGTGTGGCTCGTCGCCTGGGTGTGGGCGTCCATGTGCGCGTCGATCCAGACCAGCCCGAGCGGGCCGCGTCCCTGCTCGTGCAGCACGCGCGAGACGCCGCTCCAGGTGCCGCCGGCGCAGCTGTGGTCGCCGCCGATGACGCACGGCAGGCGCCCGTGCCGCAGCGAATCGGCCACCGCCGAGGCGAGCAGGCCGCACAGGCGGCTCACCGCGAGGAGCTTGCGGCGCTCGTTTGGCCAGGTGGAGAGGATCGGCCCGCGCAGCGCCTGGTAGCCGCAATCGCGCAGGCGCGCCTCGGCGAGCGGCGCGAGCGCCGCCGGAGCGGCGGCGCAGCCCGCGTCCGCCCCCCCCAGTCCCCACGCTGCGCCGAGCAGCTCGATTTGTCGTTGCATGGCTACACCCGGATCAGGACGCCGCGACGTGCGCGCGCCGAACGGCGGCCCCAAGATTGCTGTCGAACTTTTTAGACCGCATGAGCGTCGCGGTCAAGGAGCAGGCGATGAAAGCGATGGCAGCGAGGTGGCAGGATTGGGCGGGCTTCACGCTCGGTTTCTGGCTCGCGCTCTCCCCTTGGATTGTCGGGTACACGGAGCATGAGAGTGCCACGGTGAACGCCGTGTTCCTCGGCATGACCCTGGCGCTCGGCTGCCACTGGGAGGCGGTATTCGACGAGGCGGCCTGCGAATGGCTCAACCTCGCCGTCGGCATCTGGCTGGCGGTCGCGCCCTTCTCGCTCGGCTTCGCCACGGCGCACGTTGCCGCGGCCAATTCGATCGCCGTCGGCATCCTGGTGGCGCTGCTTGCCGCCTCGGCCCTCGAGCTCGACAAGGACGTCGGCAAGCTGCTGCACAAGCGCATCGCCCGGCAGTAGCCCTGGCGTTTTGCGGTACCCTTCGGCGCCATGTTCACCGGCATTGTCCAGGCGGTGGGGAAGCTAGTTCGCGTCGCGCCGTTCGAGGTCGATTGCGGCTCGCTCGACCTGTCGGACGTGGCGGTCGGCGACTCGATCTGCGTGCAGGGTGCCTGCCTCACCGTCACGGCGCTTAAGGGGCGCAGCTTCCTCGCCGACGTCTCGGCGGAGACGCTGCGCGTCACCAGCGGCCTGGACCGGCCCGGACCGGTGAATCTCGAAAAATCCCTCGCGCTCGGCGACAAGCTCGGCGGCCACCTGGTCGCTGGCCACGTCGACGGCGTCGGCGAGGTGGTGCGCTGCGACGGCGGGGTGGTCGCATTCCGGCTGCCGTCAGGCCTGAAGAAGTATGTCGCGCGCAAAGGTTCCGTCTGCATCGACGGCGTGAGCCTGACGGTGAACCAGGCCGAAGGCGATCACTTCGAGGTGAACCTGATTCCCCACACTCTGCAGGCGACCACGCTCGGCCGCTTGCAGCCGGGCAGCCGCGTGAACGTGGAAGTGGACCTCATCGCGCGCTACGTGGAGCGCATGCTGCCCTGAACATCCGCTTCGATCCCGCGCTGCCGATCAGCGCCCGGCGCGAAGAGATCCGCGCCGCGATCGAGGAGCACCCCGCGGTCATCGTCTGCGGCGAGACCGGCTCGGGCAAGACCACCCAGCTGCCCAAGATCCTGCTCGAGATGGGTCGCGGACGCGAGCGGCGCATCGGGCACACGCAGCCGCGGCGCATCGCGGCGCGCGCGACGGCCACGCGCATCGCCGAGGAGCTCGGCAGCGAGCTCGGCGCGATCGTCGGCTACAAGGTGCGCTTCCACGAGGCGCTGCGACAGGGCGCGGCGATCAAGCTGATGACCGACGGCATCCTGCTCGCGGAGACGCAGACCGACCGGCGCCTCGAGCAGTACGACTCGATCATCCTCGACGAGGCGCACGAGCGCAGCCTCAACATCGACTTCCTGCTCGGCTACCTGAAGAATCTCCTTTTGGAGAGAAAGGATCTGAAGCTGGTCGTGACCTCCGCGACCATCGACGCCGAGCGCTTCTCGCGGCACTTCGGCGGCGCGCCGGTGATCGAGGTGTCGGGACGGCTGTATCCGGTGGAAGTGCGCTACCGGCCGGTGGAGGGCGACGCCGAGGACACCACGCGCGAGGAAGAGGAGCAGGCGCTCGCCGACGCGGTGGGCGAGCTTTGCGGCGAAGGCGGCGGCGACGTGCTGGTGTTCCTGCCGGGCGAGCGCGAGATCCGCGACACCGCCGAGGTCCTGCGCAAGCGGCAGCTGCGCGCCGAGATCCTGCCGCTCTATTCGCGGCTCTCCGCCGCCGAGCAGGACCGCGTATTTCGTCCCGGCCGCGAGCGGCGCGTGGTGCTCGCCACCAACGTCGCCGAGACTTCGCTCACCGTGCCGCGCATCCGCTTCGTCGTCGACACCGGCCTCGCTCGCGTCAAGCGCTACAGCTACCGCAACAAAGTCGAGATGCTGCGCGTCGAGAACATCTCACAGGCGGCGGCGACGCAGCGCGCCGGCCGCTGCGGCCGCGTCGCCGACGGCGTGTGCGTGCGGCTCTATTCGGACGAGGACTTCGCCAAGCGCCCGGCCTTCACCGATCCCGAGGTGCTGCGCTCCTCGCTCGCCTCGGTGATCCTGCGCGCGAAGAGCCTCGGCATCGGTGAGGTCGAGTCGTTCCCGTTCCTCGACCCGCCCGCACCGCGCGCGATCGCCGACGGCTACGGCCTGCTGCACGAGCTGAACGCGGTCGACGAAGGAAACGAGCTGACCGAGGTCGGGCGCGAGCTGGCGCGGCTGCCGCTCGATCCGCGGGTCGCGCGCATGCTGGTCGCCGCGCGCGCCGAGGGCTGCCTCGAGCAGGTGCTCGTCATCGCCGCCGCCCTCTCCGTGCAGGATCCGCGCCAACGCCCGCTCGAGCGCGCCGCCGCGGCCGATGAGAAGCACGCGCGCTTCGCCGACGAGCGCTCCGACTTCCTCGCGTTTCTCAAGCTCTGGCAGCTCTTCGACGGCAAGCTGGAGAAGGCCTGCCGCGAGAACTTCCTCTCGATCCCCCGCATGCGCGAATGGCGCGACGTCCACTCGCAACTGCACACGACCCTTTCCGAGCTGAAGTGGACCTTCTCCAGCGCCAATATCGAGCGCCCGGAGGGACACCGGGCTCTCCACCGCGCCCTGCTCGCCGGTCTCCTCGGCAACGTTGGAATGCGCGACGAAGCCGAAGGCGCCTACACCGGTGCGCGCGGCATCAAGTTCTGGGTGCATCCCGGCTCGTGGACCAAGAAGCCGGGCCGCTGGATCGTCGCCGCCGAGCTGGTTGAGACCACGCGCTTGTACGCGCGCTGCGTCGCCGCCATCGAGCCGAAATGGCTGGAGGAGCTCGGCGCGCATCTGCTCAAGCGCGACCGCCAGGAGCCGCACTGGGAAAAGGACCGCGGGCAGGTGGTCGCGCTCGAGCGGGGCACGCTCTACGGCCTGCCGGTGTACGCGAACCGGCGCGTGCACTTCGGGCCGCTCGACCCGAAACGCTCGCGCGACATCTTCATCCGCCGCGCGCTGGTCGAGGGCGACCTCGACAGCCGCGCGGCGTTCTTCGCGCACAACCGCCGCCTCGCCGCCGACATCGAGCGCCTCGAGCACAAGTCGCGCCGGCCGGACATTCTGGTCGACGCCGAGCTGGTGCACGCTTTTTACGATGAGCGCGTGCCCGACGGGATACACAACGCCGCCGCCTTCGACGCCTGGCGCAAGGACGCGGAGCGCGCCGATCCGAAGCTCCTGTATCTCAGGCGCGAAGACCTCATGCGCCACGAGGCGGCGGGTATCACCACCGACAACTTCCCGCACGAGATCCGCCTGGGGCCGAACAGCTTCCGCCTCGAATATCAGTTCGAGCCGGGATCGGCACGCGACGGCGTGACCATGACGGTGCCCGTGGCGCTTCTCAACCAGGTCCCGGCGGCGCGCTGCGAGTGGCTGGTACCGGGTCTGCTGAAGGAAAAGGTGCGCGCGCTGGCGAAGTCGATGCCGCAGCGCCTGCGCCACAAGCTCGGGCCGCTCGACGAGCTCGCCGACGCCTTTGCTGCTGGCGTGCCGTCTTCGGATACGCCCCTTGCGCAGGCGCTCGCGCACTACATCCGCGAACAGCTCAACCTGGAGGTGCCGATCGACGCCTTCCGCGCCGACTCGGCGCCGCCGCACCTGTTCATGAACTTCCTGGTGATCGACGAGCATCAGCGCCAGCTCGCGCTCGGCAAGGACCTCGCCGCCCTGAAAGCGCAGCACTCCGCCGGCACGCAGGCGCTGCTGCAGGAGAAGGCGCCGGGTGAGATCTTCGCCGGCTGGACCCTGGGCGACCTCGACGAGATGATGGAGATCGAGCGCCACGGCCAGACCCTGGTCGGCTATCCGGCGCTGGTCGACGAGGGCGAGGGCGTCTCGCTGCAGGTCTTCGACTCCCCCGAGAAGGCGCGCAGCTTGCATCGCGCGGGCGTGCGCCGGCTTCTTGCCATCGCGTTCCGCGACCGAGTGCGCGAGCTTGAGCGCGCATGGACGAAGGATCCGGCGCTCGGCCCGGTGCGCGAGGATCTCATCGACGCCGCGCTCGACCGCGCGTTCCTCGCCGATGCCGTACCGATGCGGTCGGTCGAATTCGCGCGCGCGGTGGACGAAGGACGCAGCCGCTTCATGTTGATCGCGCAGGAAATGGCGCGCACCGCGAAGGCGATCCTCGCGGAGGAAGCGGCACTTCGCAAGCGCCTTGCCGGCTTTGAGAAGGCCTTTCCGGCGGCGACGCAGGATATGGTCCAGCAGGTTTCGCGCCTCTTCGCGACAGGCTGGCTCACGCGCGTGCCATGGGCGCGCCTGCAGCACTTCCCGCGCTACCTGAAGGCGGCCGCGCTGAGGCTCGACAAATTGCGCGCCGACCCGGCACGTGATGCGCGCCTTGCCGCCGAGCATGCGCCGTTGCAAGCGGCGTGGCTGCGCGAGCTCAGCCAGCGCGCGCGCCAGGGCGGCCCGGCCGCCGAGCTCGAGCAGTTCGGCTGGCTGCTGGAGGAGCTGCGAGTTTCGCTGTTCGCGCAGGAGCTGAAGACCCCGGTGCCGGTATCGCCGAAGCGGCTCGGCAAGCTCTGGCAGACTCTGAGGCGCCCATGAACGGGAAAGCGGCCATCGCGCGTTCGCTGCTGTACGGCTTCGCCAACCTGCTGCATCCGCGGATGCTCTGGCTGATGGTCTGGCCGATGCTGATCGCGATCGCCGTTTGGGGCACGGTCGCGCTGGTAACGTGGGTGCGGGTTTCCTTCTGGCTCGCCGGGGTGTTGCGGCGATGGCTCGAGGCGGCACCGCTGGTCGGCCAGTTCGACCTCGGCAACGTCACGCTGCTCGCGGCCCACCTCCTCCTGGTGCTGCTGTTCGTTCCGCTGGTGTATCTCACGGCGCTCTTCATCCTTGGCGTCTTCGGTATGCAGGCGATGGTGGATCACGTCGCGCGCCGCTCCTACCCGACGCTCGAGCGACGCCACGGCGGCGGCACGGTGGGCAGCGTCTGGAACGGCTTCGTGGCTCTCGCCGGCATGGCGCTCCTGGCAGCGTTGAGCCTGCCGCTCTGGCTCGCGCCACCGCTTTGGCCGGTGATCGCGCTGGCGATCCTCGGCTGGGGCAATCAGCGCTTGCTGCGCTACGACGCCCTCGCCGAGCACGCGGATCGCGTGGAAATGCGCCGAGTGCTGCGCGCTCGCCGGATGCCGCTGTACGCGCTCGGCGTGCTGCTCGCGCTCATTGCCTATGTCCCGTTCCTCGGTTTCGTCGCGCCGGTGGTCTTCGGCCTCGCCTTCATCCACTATCTGCTGGGCGCGCTCGAGGGCGAGCGCGCCGCGCCCGGGGCGGATTGAGGACGGCTATCGGCGCCATCCGAACAAAGAATTGGATCGCGGGAACGCAGCTGCCTAGACTCTGTCCATCCAATTTCGTGAATCGGAGAGTGCCCATGCCATTTCAGAATCTCGAGGGACAAAGAGTCCCGCAAGCAACGTTCCGAGCGCGTACCGAGAGCGACTGGAAGCCGGTGACGGCCGACGACATCTTCAAAGGCAGGACGGTAGTGGTGTTCTCGTTGCCGGGCGCTTTCACGCCCACCTGCTCGTCGACCCACGTGCCGCGCTACAACGAGCTCGCACCCGCCTTCTTCGCGAACGGCGTCGATCGCGTCGTGTGCATCTCGGTCAACGACGCCTTCGTCATGAACGAATGGGCGCGCACACAGGAGTGCAGCAACGTGACGCTGCTACCCGACGGCAACGGCGAGTTCACCGGGAAGATGGGTATGCTGGTAGACAAATCCGAGCTTGGCTTCGGCCGCCGCTCGTGGCGCTACTCGATGCTGGTCAAGGACGGCGTGATCGAGAAGATGTTCGTCGAACCGGAGAAGCCCGGCGATCCGTTCGAGGTATCGGACGCGGACACGATGCTCGACTACATCAATCCAAAGGCGAAGAAGCCCGACCAGGTCGCGATCCTCACCCGCGAAGGTTGTGGATATTGCGCCAGCGCCAAAGCGCTCCTGAAGCAATTGGGCTACGCTTATTCCGAAGTGAAGCTCGAGCACAGTGATCGCTCCCGCGTGGTCGGCGCCATTACCGGTCGCGGCACGGTGCCGCAGGTCTTCATCAACGGCCAGCACGTCGGTGGCCTGGAAGACCTGCAGCGCTGGTCGAAGAAGGCGGCATAAAGCTTGCCGTTTGGCGCTTTCATCATCGGGGACGAGCTTCTCGTAGGAAAGCGCCAGGACAAGCACCTGCCGTTCTTGATCGAAGCCCTCGCCAAGCGGGGGCTTCGTCTTTCGTGGGCGCACTATCTCGGCGACGAGCCGGAACGCATCACGGCGGCGCTGCGCTCGAGCCTCGGCGCGGCGGATGTGGTCTTCAGCTTCGGCGGTATCGGTGCCACGCCCGACGACCACACGCGGCAGTGCGCGGCCGCCGCCGTGGGCGTAGCGCTGAAGCTCCATCCCGAAGCCGAACGCGAGATCCGCGCCCGCTTCGGCGGCGAGGTCACGCCGCAGCGGCTGATGATGGGAGAGTTCCCGCAGGGCTCCAGCATCATTCCGAACCCGGTGAACCGCATCGCGGGCTTCTCGATCGGCGAACACCATTTCGTGCCCGGCTTCCCGCAGATGGCCTGGCCGATGGTGGAGTGGGTGCTCGACTCGCGCTATCGCGCCTTGTTCAATCGTGACCGCTGGAGCGAGGGGTCGATCCTCGTCTACGAGGCGGGCGAGAGTCAGCTCATCGGTGCCATGGAGGAGGTAGGTGCTGCGTATGCGGGCGTAAAGGTGTTCAGTCTTCCTTCCATGGGCCCGAAGGGCGAGCGCGTGCACGTGGAGCTCGGTGTACGCGGAGACCCGGCGCAGGTCGGCCCGGCCATGGATGCCTTGCGAGCCGCCGTCGCGAGGCTCGGCTTCCCATACAAATAAAAAGCCCGCCTAGCGGCGGGCTTTCCGTTGTTTCTTCTTCGTCTGCTTCGAGGTGCGCTTGGCGCTAGATCGGGCCGGTTTGCTCGGGCCCGGTTTGGCGCTCAGGCGGCCTTTTTTGCCTTGGCCAGCCCCTTCACCGTCTCGGTCGCGGCGGCGACATTGGCTTCCGCGATCTCGGTGGCCTGCTTGGCGACCTTGTTGAGGTTGTCATACGCGGCGTTGCCGGCGGCGAGCAGCGACTTCACGGCGGCGACGGCGACGTCGGAGCCTGCGGGCGCGTTCTTCGATACCTTGTCGAGCAGGGTCACCAGGTTCTCGTTCCACTCGGCGACACGGCGCTCGGCGACCTTCGACAGCTCGCCGTTAGCTCCCGTGGCAACTTCGTAGACGCTCTTCGAGTAGGCAATCGCCTTCTCGATGGCCGGCTGGGCGAAGGCGTTCTGCAGGCTCACGAACTCCTGCACGTCCTTGGCGCCGAGGAGGGCGCGGGTGTTGGCGATCGAGTCTTCGAATGCGCTCTTCACTGCGCCTGCGTTGATGCTGGCCAGTCTTTCGAACGCCGCAAACTGCGCGTTCGCCACGGCAAGCAGCGCCTCGACGTTGGCCTTGCCGGCCTGCTGAATCTGTTCCGGGGTCACGTACATTTGCGGCTCCTTCGTATGGGTTTTGTGCATTGCAGCAAAATGCATTCTAAGCTCATTGTGTAGGAAGTCAAGGCGTTTGTGCGTAGCAGCAATTGTGATTAGGCGGTCCCTGCGAGCACTACAATCTTATTTGATGCAAATGACATCGGTGGTTTCCGGGCTCTTTGTCGTTTTATGGAGCACCGGCTTCATCGGAGCAAAGTTAGGGCTTCCTTACGCGGAGCCATCCACTTTTCTGTGCATTCGCTTCGCCTGCGTATTGGTGATTCTCCTCCCTGTCTGTTGGTTCTCGCGCGCTCCGTGGCCGAACAGGAACGGGCTTGTAAACATGGCGGTTGCGGGAGCCCTTCTCCAAGCAGGCTACCTTGGAGGAACGTTTGCTTCACTGCATCATGGCATGCCGGCAGCGCTGGCCGCCCTCATTACCGGCCTGCAGCCTGTGCTTACCGCATTCCTGGGCGACTGGCTGCTGCGCGAGCGCGTATCTGCACGGCAATGGTCTGGTCTGGCGCTCGGGCTTGCAGGTGTCGCGCTCGTCGTGTGGGAACGCCTGACGGTCCAAACGCTGACGGTTTCGGCCATTGCCCTGTCCATGCTTGCGCTCGCCAGCATCACCGTCGGCACGATCTGGCAGAAGCGGCACGGCGGGGCGATCGACCTGCGCACGGGAGCCGCAATCCAGTTCGCGGCTGCGGCCCTCGTCCTTGCCCCGTTCGCGTTTCTTCTCGAATCTCGTCAGGTCCGCTGGAGCGGGGAGTTCGTCTTCGCCCTCGCGTGGCTGGTGGTCGTGCTCTCGCTCGGAGCGGTTTTCCTGCTGCTCTATCTGATACGCCAAGGCGCGGCGACGCGCGTTGCTAGCCTCTTCTACCTCGTGCCGCCGACGACTGCGCTCATCGCCTGGCCGCTGTTCGGCGAGTCGTACGGGGTCATGGCTGCGGCCGGGATGGGACTCGGTATGCTCGCGGTGTGGCTGGTAACCAAGTCTTGAGGCTCGAGTACCGTCCGAACGATCCGGCGGTGGTAGCGGATCCCTTTCCGCTGTATCGGCGTCTTCGCGACGAAGATCCGGTTCATTGGAGCCCGCTCCTGAAGGCCTGGGTGCTGACTCGATACGAACACGTGAAAAAGGTGTGCCTGGATAGCGCCGGCATGTCCTCGGACCGACTGCGGCCGTTTTTCGCCACGCTGCCGTCCGCCGAGGCCGCGCGCATCAGTGATCTGGTGCGCTACCTGACGCTTTGGATGGTGTTCCGCGATCCTCCGGAGCACACGCGCCTGCGGCGCCTTGCGTCCAAGGTATTCAACGTCAAGTCGATGCATGCGCTGCGCCCGAACGTGCTGGCGATTACCGACTGGCTGCTCGAGAGGATCGGCGAGCGTGGGGAACTGGACTTCATTGCCGACTTCGCCGGACCGCTGCCTGCGCTGGTCATCATGGACATGCTGGGCGTTCCCCGCTCGGAGCTCGCGCGCCTGAAGCATCTGTCGGACGAAATGGCGCTGTTCATCGGCAGTGCGCGCGACTCCTCCGAAAAGTACGCACGTGCCCAGACAGCGACGCAGGACATGGCCCGGTTGTTCGGCGAGCTCATTGCCGAGCGCCGTCGCTCGCCGCAGCGCGACCTGCTAAGCGAGCTTGTCACGCTGGAAGACGAGGGCGACCGGCTATCGGAGGACGAGCTGGTGGCGACCTGCATCTTGCTGCTGTTCGCGGGACACGAAACGACCACCCATCACCTTGCCAACGGTCTTGCCGCGCTGCTGCGCTTTCCCGCCGAGGCCGAGCGGCTGCGCGCCGACTCGAAGCTCGCTCCGGCGGCAGTCGAGGAGCTGCTGCGCTACGACGGCCCGATCGGCGCCCAGGTGCGCATCGTCCAAGAGCCCCAGGAATTGCACGGTCGCACCCTGAACCGCGGGGAGCGTGTCTTCGTCCTCATGAACGCGGCGAACCGCGATCCGCGCGTCTATCCCGAGCCGGACCGGCTCGACCTCGCGCGCTCGGGCGTGCCGCACCTCACTTTTGGATTCGGTTCGCACATCTGCCTCGGGTTTCCGCTTGCGCGGCTCGAAGGCCAGATCGCCCTGCCGGCTGTGCTGAGCCGCTGGCGGCATATCGAGCTGACCGCCACGCCGCGCTGGATCGACTCGATGGTGCTGCGAGGCATGCGGGCGATGCCGTTGCGCGTGCGCAGTTGAGCTCCGAGCCGGACCACCTTCCGCGACGCCTCTGGTGGCTGCTGGCGGCGCTCACGCTCGCCTGGGGCTTTAACTGGACCGCAATGAAAGTCGCGCTCGAGGCAGTGCCGCCCTGGACGTTCCGCACGCTGTGCCTCGGCCTGGGCTCCGCGGTGCTGTTTCTCGTGCTGAAGGCGGGCGGCCATCCGCTCGCCATTCCGCCGGGGCAGCGTATCCGCCTCGCAGTACTCGCGTTCTTCAACATCACGTGCTGGAACCTGCTGGTGGCCTTCGGCATGACGATGATTCCGTCCGGGCGCGCAGCCATTCTTGCCTACACCATGCCGGTTTGGGCGGTGCCGCTTTCGGTGTGGGTCCTGGGCGAGCGGCTGACCGCGCGCAAGCTCCTCGGCCTGATCCTCGGCATGGCCGGGCTTGCCTTGCTCGTCGGTGATGTATTTTCGAGCCCGGGAACGCTGCTCGTTCTCGGCGCCGCGATCTCCTGGGCCATCGGCACGGTCCTGCAGAAGCGCTATCCGATGTCGATGCCGAACGGCGCCTACACGGCCTGGATCATGCTGCTCGGCGGCCTGCCGATCTTCGCCGGCGCGCTGCTATTCGATAAGATCGGCGCGCTGGTGGGCGTGGGCTGGTGGCCCGCGCTGGGGGTCGCCTATAACGTGCTCGTCGCTTTCGCCTTCGCCCACTGGGCGTGGATCAAGATAGCGACGGCGGTTCCGGTGACGGTCTTCTCGATCAGCATGCTGATCATTCCGGTGGTCGGCGTGCTGAGCGGGATGCTGTTCCTCGGCGAGCGGCCGAGCCGGTATGAGTACGCGGCGCTGGCGCTGATCCTCTGCGCGCTTGCGACGGTGGTCCGGCCTCAGACGCGATAACGCTCGATCACGCTGGCGTCGGGCTCCAACCCCAGGCCGGGGCCCTCAGGTAGCGCGAGGACGGCGCGACCGAACAGGCCGGGATACAACGACGCTTCCGCCTGGAGGTAGTAGTGCTCGAAGCGGGCCTCGGGAACGCGCGAGGCAAGCAGATGCAGCGTGGCGAGCGCGCCGGGACCGAAATAGGGCGAGTGCGGCGCTAGGCGGACGCCGGCCTGACGCGCGAGGTGGATGACCTTCACGAATTCCGTGATGCCGCCGACCTTGATGACCGAAGGCTGCGCGTAGGTGAGCGCCCGCGCGTCGAATGCCGCCTTGAACTGGGTGGCGAAGCAAAGGTTCTCGCCCGCCGCGATTGGAATCCCGCTGGTCTCGCCCACAGAGCGCAGCGCGGCGAAGTCCTCGGGCGGAAACGTGGGCTCCTCGAGCCATTCGAGGCCGTACGCCTTGAAGCGGCCGGCGGCGGCGATCGCGCTGGGCGGCAGCCACTCGCAGTTCACGTCGAGGGTAAGCGGCACCTTGCGCGGCACCGCGGCGCGGCCGGCGGCGATGGCGTCGTCGGCCACCTCGTGAAGCTTGACCGAGCCGTAGCCTTCGCCGAGTGCGCGCTCGCAATATTTTGCGACGAGCGGCGCTTCGCCGTAACGCAGCAGGCTCGCATAACAGGGGATCGACGAGCGCGTGGCGCCGCCGAGCAGCTTGTGCAGCGGCTCGCCGGCGGCTTTGCCGGCGAGGTCCCACAGGGCGATGTCCAGCCCCGACAGCGCATACGCCTGCACGCCGAAGCGTCCGAAGATGTGCAGCTTTCTCTGGATGCGCTGGTGCAGGCCGGCAATGTCGGCGGCGTCCTCGCCGACGGCGAGCGGCGCGATCATGTCGTTCAGCGCCGTCGCTACCGTGGTGCGGCAGTTGTAGGCGAAGGCATCGCCCCAGCCAGCGATGCCCGCGTCGGTTTCGACGCGCACCAGGCAGAAATCAAGGCGGCGGCCGCTGCCGACGCCGTGCTGATACGGGATGGACAGAGGCACCGCCTCCACTCGCGTGATCTTCATTGCGCCGCGCGCCGGGCGGGGATGCGCGACGCGTCCCAGTTGCGCAAGCCTTCGGCGAGGTCGTCGGTCTCCGCCTGGCCGAGGAAGGCGAAGGCGCGGCGCAGCGCCTCGCGTCCGCGTGCCGGATCGATGGCGGCGGCGCCGGTCTGCTTCGACAGCTTCTCGCCGGCGGCGTTGACCGCGACCGGCACGTGCAGGTAGCCGGGCGTCGGATAGCCGAGATTGCGCTGCAGATAGATTTGCCGCGCGGTGGAGTCGAGCAGGTCGGCGCCGCGCACCACCTCGGTGACGCCTTGCTCGGCATCGTCCACCACGACGGCAAGCTGGTAGGCGAACTGGCCGTCGGCGCGGCAGAGCACGAAATCGCCTACGTCTCGCTCGAGGCATTGGTGCTGCTCGCCCTGTACGCGGTCGACGAAGCCGACATCGCCTTCCGCCCTTATTCGAATCGCGCGCGCGTTCTTGCCCGCCGTCAGCCCGGCACGGCAGTTGCCTTGGTAGACGCGGGCGCCATCGATGGCGAGTGCCGAGTCGGCGATCTC
>DASXKY010000058.1:0-69890 GCA_036496555.1 Burkholderiales bacterium
GCGGGCGCACTTCCTGCATCCCCATTGCCACGCAACATTGCTTATGTAGAATCCGCGCCCACCGCACGAATGTCGTGAAGCCGTAAACCGTCGTGCGGCAACGTCAATGCAGCCCGGGACCCGCTACTCGATCGAAGTGCAGCCGCGCATTCCGCAGCGTCTCGCGCGGCTGCACGAGCTCGCCTCGAACCTTTGGTACAGCTGGGACCGGCCGACGCGAGCCCTCTTCGCGCGGCTGAACCCCGCGCTGTGGGACGCGGTCGCGCACAGCCCCAAGGCGATGCTCAAGCGCATCGACGAGCAGCGCCTGCTCGACGCGGCGGCGGACCCGGCCTTCCTCGACAGCCTCTCCCGCGTGCTGGCCGCGTTCGACGCATACCTCGCCGAGCCGCCGTTCCGCCAGAACGCTGGCGGCTTCCGCCGCGAGGACCTGGTCGCTTACTTCTGCGCCGAGTTCGGTCTGCACGAGAGCCTGCCGATCTACTCCGGCGGCCTCGGCATCCTGGCCGGCGACCATTGCAAGGCGGCGAGCGACTTCCAGCTGCCATTCATCGCCGTGGGCCTGCTCTACCGCCAGGGCTACTTCGTGCAGACGGTCGACGGCGAAGGCCGCCAGCGCGCCGAGTATTCCGACTCCGATTTCGACGACCTGCCGATCACGCCCGCCGGCGACGCGCGCATCGAGATCCCGTTCCCCGGGCGCACCGTGCGCGTCAAGGTCTGGCAGGCGAAGGTGGGGCACGTCACGCTGTACCTGCTCGACACCGACCTGCCGGAGAACAGCGAGCGCGACCGCGCGATCACGCACCGCCTCTACGGCGGCGACCGCACCACGCGGCTCGAGCAGGAGATCGTGCTCGGCATCGGCGGCGCGCGCGCTCTGGAGGCGCTCGGCCTCAAGCCCACCGTGTGGCACATCAACGAGGGCCACGCCGCGTTCCTGATCCTCGAGCGCCTGCGCAACCTCACCGCGCAAGGCCTGGCACACGACGCGGCGATGGAAATCGTGGCCTCGAACACCGTCTTTACCACGCACACGCCGGTCCCCGCCGGGCACGATCACTTCGCCGACAGCGTGGTGCTACCGTATCTCAAGTCCTGCTTCGGCGACGCGACGCTGGCGAGCGCCCTCGGACGGCCGCCGGCCGGCGGCGAGTTCAACATGACCGGCCTCGCGATCCGCGGCTCGCGCTACCAGAACGGCGTGTCGCGCATCCACGGCAGCGTCTCGCAGACGATGCTGAAGGACTACTGGCCGCAGGTCGCGCCGCAGGAGAACCCGCTCGGCTACGTCACCAACGGCGTGCACGTGCCTAGCTTCCTCGCGCCCGAGTGGAGCGCGCTGCTCGAGCGCTACCTCGGCGTCGGCTGGATGCACCGCCTCGGCCATCCCGGCATCTGGGAGCGGATCCGCGACATCCCCGACCACATCTTCTGGAGCGTGCACCAGGACATCAAGGCACGCATGCTGCACATGATGCGCCACCGCATCGCCACGCAGCACCGGCGCAACCACGGCAGCGAGTCGCACCTCGAGCGCCTGCTGCGCTTCGCCGAGCCGTCCAAGCCGAGCGTGCTCACCATCGGCTTCGGCCGCCGCTTCGCGACCTACAAGCGCGCGACGCTGCTCTTCAACGACCTCGACAGCCTGCGGCGCCTGTTCGGCGACCGCGAGCGGCCGGTGGTGTTCCTCTTCGCCGGCAAGGCGCACCCGGCCGACGAGCCCGGGCAGGAGCTGATCCGCTCGCTCGCGCACATGGCGCGGCAGGAGGAGTTCGAGGGTCGCATTCTGTTCGTCGAGGGCTACGATCTGCATATCGCGCGGCGCCTGGTTTCGGGTGTCGACGTGTGGCTCAACAACCCGGTGCATCCGCTGGAGGCTTCCGGTACTTCGGGCATGAAGGCCGGGATGAACGGCGCGATCAACCTCTCGATCCTCGACGGCTGGTGGGACGAGGGCTACGACGGCGAGAACGGCTGGGCCATCAAGCCGGCCTCGCCCGAGCTCGACCCGCACCAGCGCGACCGCGAGGAGTCGCGCTCGCTCTACGAGATCCTGCAGGACCGCGTGATCCCGCTCTACTACAGCCGCGTCAACGGCGCGCAGGGCTCGTTCTCTCCCGAATGGACGCGCATGGCGAAGCGCTCGATGGCGTCGCTGCTGCCGCGCTACGACGCGTCGCGCATGCTCGGCGAGTACGTCTCGAAGTTCTACCTGCCCGCCTCGCGCCAGGGACGCAAATACGCCGAGGAATCCTTCGCCGCCGCCAAGACCGTCGCCGCCTGGAAAGCGCAAGTGCGCGCCGCCTGGCCCGGCGTCTCGGCGCGCCGCCTCGACACGGCGCCGGCGCGGATCGAGTTCGGCGGCAGCCTGCGCGTTGAAATCGCGGCGAAGCTGAACGGCCTCTCGCCCGCCGACGTGCGCGTCGAGCTGCTGCTATCGCGCACGCTGCGCGGCGCGCCGACCATCGAGCACAGCCACGAGCTCGCGCTGGCCGGCTCGCCCGAGCACGGCGAGCAGCGCTACGCGGTCGACCTCAAGCCCGGCCTCGCCGGCCGGCTCGACTACCGCATCCGCCTCTATCCGAAGCACGATCTGCTTACCCATCCGTTCGAGCTGGGTCTTTGCTGCTGGGTTTAGACAGCAGCGCCAGCGATCGCCCCTGCAGGTTGTAGGTTTTTTCGAACTCGGTTTTCTCCGTCGCCGTATCCACCAGCACGCTCCAGCGCCCGGCGGGCAACGGAAACGGCACTTCGCCGGGGTTCGAGTTGAGCAGCAGCAACAGATCATCGTCCGCCACCGGCACGCCGTAAGCGTCCCGCTCGCTCAGCCCGCGACCCGATAGCAGCACGCCCAGGCAGCGCGCGCTCGAGCGCGTCCACTCCGCCTCGGTCATCTCGATTCCCTGGTAGTTCAGCCACACCACGTCTTTCAGCTCGGGGGCGTGCTCGGCGCGGCCGCGGAACCAGGTGCGGCGGCGAAACAGCGGATGCGCGTTGCGCAGCGCGATCAGCCGGCGGGTGAACTCGAGCATCGCTTTGGCGTCCTCGCCCAGGTCCCAGTCGACCCACGACAGCTCGCTGTCGTGGCAGTAGGCGTTGTTGTTGCCCTGCTGGGTGCGGCCGATCTCGTCGCCGGCGAGCAGCAGGGGCACGCCTTGCGAGAACAGCAGCGTGGCGAGCAAATTGCGTTTTTGCTTCTCCCTCAGTGAAATTATTTCTCTGTTTTCCGTGGGGCCTTCCACCCCGTAGTTCGCGCTGCGGTTGTCGTTCGAGCCGTCGCGGTTGTCCTCCAGGTTCGCCTCGTTGCGCTTCTTCTCGTAGCTCACCAGGTCGTGCAGCGTGAAGCCGTCGTGCGTGGCGACGAAATTGACGCTCGACGCCGGGCCGCGCCCGCTGCGCTCGAACACGTCGCTCGAGCCGGAGAGGCGCGAGGCGAGCTCGCCGACGCGGCCGCCGTCGCCCTTCCAGTACGAGCGCACCGCGTCGCGGTACTTGTCGTTCCATTCCGACCAGCCCGACGGGAAGTTGCCGAGCTGGTAGCCGCCGTCGGCGACGTCCCAGGGCTCGGCGAAGAGCTTGACGCGCGCGAGCACCGGATCCTGGCGCACTGCGGCGAGGAAGGCGCCGTTGCGGTCGAAGCCGCCGGGCGCGCCGCGCGCGAGCGTGGCCGCGAGGTCGAAGCGGAAGCCGTCGACGTGCATCTCCTCGACCCAGTAGCGCAGGCTGTCCATGACCAGCGTCAGGGCCACGCGGTGCGCGGTATTCAGGCTGTTGCCGGTGCCGGTGAAGTTGAGGTAGCGCGAGGCGTCGTGCGGGTCGAGCCGGTAGTAGATGAAGTTGTCGATGCCGCGGAAGGCGAGCGTCGGCCCGTGGTGGTCGCCCTCGGCGGTGTGGTTGTAGACCACGTCGAGGATCACCTCGATGCCCGCGGCGTGGAGCGTCTTCACCATGGTCTTGAACTCGCCAAGCGTGCCGGTCGCAGAGTAGCGCAGCTCGGGCGCGAAGAAGCCGATGGTGTTGTAGCCCCAGTAGTTTTTCAGGCCGTTCTGCAGCAGGCGCCTCTCGTCGGTAAAGGCCTGGACGGGGAGGAGCTCGATCGCCGTGATGCCCAGGCGCTTGAAATGCTCGATCGCCGGCGGGCTGGCGAGCCCGGCGTAGGTGCCGCGCAGCCCCTCGGGAATACCGGGGTGGCGCTGGGTGAAGCCCTTGACGTGCAGCTCGTAGATCACGGTGTCGCGCATCGGCGTGCGCGGCGCGCGGTCCTCACCCCACGTAAAGGCGCCGTCCACCACCTCGCAGCGGCCGAAGCCGGCGGCGAGGCGGCCGCGGATCAGCCGCGCGTATGGATCGAGCAGCAGCCGCGACGCGTCGAAGCGGTGGCCGCGCGACGGGTCGTGGGGGCCGTGCACGCGGTAGGCGTAGAGCTGGCCCGGACGGGCTTCGGGCAGGTACGCATGCCAGATGAAGTCGCTGCGCTCGCGCAACTCGACGGCGTGCAGCATCCGCCGGCCGCGCGCGTCGAACAGGCACAACTCGACGCGCTCGGCATGCTTGGAGAACAGGGCGAAATTGACGCCCGCGCCGTCCCAAGTCGCCCCGAGCGGGTACGGCCGGCCGCGCCATGCGACCACTAAGTATTATCGACGAGCACTACGTATTCTTAGTCCAGGGAGGCGGAAATCACCCTCACCGGCGGCGCAAGATAGCAGCCGTTGGTCCGCCAGCTGCCGTCTTCCTGACGCTGCATCGAGTAATACGCACGCCAGACGCCGCCGCCGCGGTCGACGATCTGCACCTGCTGCACCACTTCGTCGGAGAGCAGCGTGGGCTCGAGGAACGACACCCGCGCCGGACGGTAGACCGGCCGGTAGGCCATGCGCACCGTCTCGAGGAAGCGCTGCGGCGTGCCGAAGGCCTGCTGCACCCCGGGCGAGGCGAGCGCGAAGGCGCCGCGCGCGTCGTCGCGCTTGAAGGCGTCGATCTGGCGGTGGATCACCGCGCGGATCTCGAGCAGGTCGGCGCCGGTGACGCGCCCTTCGGCGCGGACCGGCAGGACGCACAGCATGAGCCACGCAGCCAGGGCGATGCGGACGACGGACATGCTCAGCCTCCCTGAGAAACCAGAGCCGTGATGAAGGTGCCGCGCATCACGCGCTCCAGGCGCGCGCGCTCGGCGAAGACTTTCTGCGCGTAGAGCGCCGCGCTGTCGCGCGCGGCGCCGTTGTAGAGCTGCAGCCCGCCCTCGAGCGTGCCGGAGCGGCGGACGTATTCCTGCAGGATGCGCGAGCCGACGAGGATGTTGCTCTCCGGGTCGAGAACCGCGTCCTCGCCGCCTTCCGCCTCGAGCTTGGCGCGGTGGTAGCGCGGGATGATCTGCATCAGGCCTTTCGCGCCCACGCCGCTCTCGGCGATCGGGTTGAAGCGTGATTCGACCGAGATGACGGCCAGCACCGTGAGCGGGTCGAGCCCCACTTCGTCGGCCGCGCGCCAGGCCGCCGCCACCACGCGCTCAGTCACCGAGCGCGCGACCTGGTAGCGGCGCGCGAGGAAGGCCGCCAGCACGCGCTGACGCGAGTCGAGATCGAGCTCGGCCGCAGCGGATTCATCCGGCACCGCGCAGGCGGCGGCGACTGCCCGGTCCGGCGCGAACGCATCCTCGGCGGCGAGGCCGAGCGCGGCCACCACGAATCCGGCGGTCAACACCTGTCTGTAGTGGGGGGCGGGCATGGAACCGAACCATCGTAGGCCGCCCGCGCGCGCCGGACTATCGCCGCGCCGTGAATTTGCTGTCGCGCGCCGACTACGCGTAGTCGGCTCGTTGGCGACACGCGAAAGCGAGGCCGGGCGATAGTCGCTGATTCAACGACTACCTATTATCCAACGCGTCCCTATCGAACTAGAAACCACTTCAAGAAAGGCTTCACCGACCATGAAAACCGTTGCTCTGGTACTCGCCGGCGGCGAAGGCACGCGTCTCCACCCCCTCACCGCCGAGCACGCGAAGCCGGCGCTGCCGTTCGCGAACGGCTACCGCATCGTCGACTTCGTGCTGAGCAATCTGGTCAACTCGGGCATCCGCACCATCTACGTCCTCGCGCAGTACAAGCCCGAATCGCTGATGCGCCACATCGAGACGGCGTGGGCACCGTGGTTCGACGGCGGCGAGGGCCTCATCAAAGTGCTGCTGCCCCGCTCGAACACGCTCGGCGGCAGCTTCAAGGGCACCGCCGACGCCGCCTACCAGTACTTCGACGTGCTGCAGGCGCATGCGCCCGACGCCGTCGCCGTGTTCGCCGCAGACCATATCTACCGGATGGACGTGCGGCAGATGACGCACTTCCACGCCAAGCGCGATGCGGATGTGACGGTTGCGGCGGTGGCGGTGCCGATCGCGCAGGCATCCGCCTTCGGCGTGATCTCGACCAACCCCGACGGCCGCGTGCTCGAGTTCCGCGAAAAGCCGCGCCAGCCGCTCCCCATCCCGGGCCATCCGGCGCACGCCTACGCTTCGATGGGCAACTACCTGTTCCATCCAGACGTGCTGTCGATCGCGCTGCGCGATGCGCGCGCCCGCGGCGACACGGACTTCGGCCGCGACGTGCTGCCGCGCCTGTGCCAGCAGGCGCGCGTTTATGCCTACGACTTCGGCCAGAACGTGATCCCCGGCGTCCAGGACTACGAGGAGCGCGCCTACTGGCGCGACGTCGGCACGCTGAGCGCGCTCGCCGCGGCGCAGCAGGACGCGATGGGGCATCGCCCGCGCTTCAACCTGTGGAACCGCCGCTGGCCGATCCGCGGCGAGTACGACGCCGCCCTCGTCGCGCGGCTGCGCGACTGGCGCGACCAGTTCGCGGATGCGGCGACGCCCGAGGAAGCCGTCGCCGAGGCAGCCGCGGCGGAGGCCCGCGCCGAGCTCAGGCCCGTTGCCGCAGCCTGGCTAGCCTCAGGTAGAGATCGGCATAGCGACGAGCGGGCTCTGCCCAGCTGAAATCGCGCGCCATGCCGGCGCGCTGGATAGCGCGCCAGCGCGCCGCATCGCCGCGCGCCGCCAGGGCGCGGCGCACCGCCGCCGTCAGTGCCGCGCTCTGCGCCGGCCCGAACAGGAACCCGGTTTCGCCGTCGACCACCGTGTCGACGAGGCCGCCGGTCGCGCGCGCGACCGGCGGCGTGCCGTAGCGCTGGCTGTACATCTGGTTGAGCCCGCACGGCTCGAACCGCGAGGGCATCAGGAACACGTCGGCGCCCGCCTCGATGAGGTGGGCGAGCTCTTCGTTGAAGCCCGTCGCCACCGCGACCTTGCCAGGATGGCGCGCGGCGAGCGCGGCAAGCGAGTGCTCGTGCGCACGCTCGCCCTTGCCCAGCACGACGAGCTGCGCGGGTAGCGCGAGCAGCTCCTCGGCGGCGGCGAGGACCAGGTCGATGCCTTTCTGGTGGGTGAGCCGGGAGACCATGCCGAGGAGCGGCATGCCCTCGTCCACCGAAAGCCCGACCCGCGCCTGCAGCGCCGCCTTGTTCTTGCACTTGAGCTCGAGCGAGCGCCGGTCGTAGTTGTCCGGAATCAGCGGGTCGTGCGCCGGGTCCCAGGTCGCCGAATCGATGCCGTTCAGGATGCCGCTCAGTTGCGCCGAGCGCTCGCGCATGAGCCCGTCCAGGCCGCAGCCCTGCTCCTCGCCCTGGACCTCGGCGGCGTAAGTCGGGCTGACCGTCGTCAGCGCATCGGCGCAGGCGAGCCCGCCCTTCAGGAACGAAAGGCGGCCGTAGAACTCCAGACGCTCCATCGAGTAGTCGGCGGCGGACAAGCCGAGCGTGCCGAGCACGTCGGCCTCGAACAGGCCCTGGAACGCGAGGTTGTGGACCGTCATGAGGCTCGCGGCGGGCTGCCGCTCGTTACGCAGGTAGACCGGCGCGAGCGCGGTCGGCCAGTCGTTGCAGTGCGCGACCTCGGGACGCCAGGCGAGCGGCGATGCGGCGCCGCCGAGGAGCGCGGCGGCACGCGAAAGCAGCCCGAAGCGCAGCGCGTTGTCCGGCCAGTCTTCGCCTTCGCCGGTCTGATAGGGCCCGCCGTTCCTTCTGTAGAGCTCCGGGCAATCCAGCAGGTACAGCGGCACGCCCGACGGATGCTGCGATTCATTGATGCGAACGGTTTTCCCCAGCAGCTCCACTTCTGCGAGCCTCTTCGAAGGGAGGGCACCGTAAGCGGGCAGCAGGATCCTCACATCGATCCCCATCTTTCGCAGCGCCTCAGGCAGCGCGCCGGCGACGTCGCCCAGGCCGCCGGTCTTGGTGAGCGGCGCGCACTCCGGGGCGATGAACAGCACGCGGATTCCGGTGAAGCGTTTGTCGAGGTCCATACAAAAAAAAGGACCCCGGTTAGGGGAACCGGGGTCCGATGCTCACATACGCACGAAGGGAGGGAGGTGCATATGCAAGGGGGTCAAAACGGTGCGAAAAAGGTGAATGCGGGGGCGGTGACCTCTTCGCTCTAGGCGGCCAGCTCACTCGGGAAATCCTTCGGCACGGGAATCTCCAGGCACACCGCGCCGTTCGGGCCGCTCACTCCGAGGGCGCGAGCGAGCGCCGGGGTCTGCTTCGGCGACTCCAGCTCGATCACGCAGGCGACGCGCGCGGCACCACGGTTGTGGACAAAGCGGAACGAATGCACCGGCCCGTAGGGCTCGCAGATCGACAGAATGTTCTTGGTCAGCGTATAGAAATCCCTCACTTCGCTGAACCGCTCGACTATTTCCGGCTTCATTTGCGGACCATCGTAGGGCCCGGCCCCTCGCGCGGCTATCCCAGAACTCGTGATCCTGCTGTAGTAGGGCGACTACAGCACGAGCGCCACGGTAGCGGCGGTGAGGCAGGTGGCGAGCGTTCCCGCCGCTATCGACCTGATTCCCAAGGCGACGATCTCGCCGCGGCGCTCCGGGCACATGGTGCCGAGGCCGCCGATCATGATGCCGAGGCTGCCGAAGTTCGCGAAACCGCACAGCGCATAGGTCATCAGCGTTCGGCTGCGCGCCGACAGATCGGACATCCGGGACAAATCGAGATAGGCCACGAACTCGTTGATTACCGTCTTCGTGCCGAGGAGCGCGCCGCCGGCGCGCGCCTCGCTCCAGGGCAGGCCGCACAGCCACGCGAGCGGCGCGAACAGCCAGCCGAGCAGGCCCTGCAGCGTGTAGGGCGCGATGGCGAAATTGACCAGCGCCACCAGCGCCACGAAAACCACCAGCATGGCGACGATGTTGAGGAGGAGCTGCGCGCCCTGCAGAGTGCCTTGCGTGAGCGCATCCATGCTGCCGGCGGCGTCGGACTCCAATCGGAGATCCTGCCCTCCGGTCGCTTTCCCAGGGGGCACCATGATGAACGACACGGCAAGCGCCGCCGGAGCCGAAAGAATGGAAGCGATCAGCAGGTGCGCCACCACGTCGGGCACTGCATCCTTCAGCACCTTGGCGTACAGGAACAGCACCGTGCCGGCGATGGAGGCCATGCCGCCGACCATGATGGCGAAGAGCTCGCCGCGGGTGACGCGCGCGAGGTAGGGCCGCACGAAGAGCGGCGCCTCGACCATGCCAACGAAGACATTGGCCGCGGTCGAGAGCCCGACCACGCCGCCGACGCCCATCGTCTTCTCCAGCAGCCACGACAGCGCGCGCACGACCCCCGGCAGCACGCGCCAGTAGAAAAGCAGCGAGGAAAGCGCGCTCATCACCAGTACGATCGGCAGCGCCTGGAAGGCGAGGATGAAGGTCGAGGCGCCCTCCTTCATCACGAACGGCACGTCGCCGCCGCCGAGATAGCCGAACACGAGGCTGGTCCCCGCCTGCGTCGCCTTGTCGAGCACCAGCAGCACGTCGTTGAGCTGGATAAACAGGTTTTTCACGAAGGTGAACTTGAGGAACACCACGGCGAGAAGAACCTGTAAGGCAATACCGACGACGATGGATCGCCATGGCACGGTACGGCGGTCCTCCGAAAGAAGAAAGGCGAGGCCGAGAAGGCCTGCCATTCCGGCGAAACCATGGAGCGAATCGATCATTTATGCTGTCCAACCAGCATGAAGAAATACAGGGTGGCCTGCCTTTGCGCCGCGTGGTGCGACACCTGCGTCGACTACCGTCCGGGATTCGACGCGCTCGCAGCCGAATTCCCCGAGGCGGAGTTCGTCTGGCTCGATACCGAGGACGACGCGGAGCGGATCGGCGACCTGGAGGTCGAGAACTTTCCGACCATCCAGGTGAAACGCGGCGACGCGGTGCTCTTCTACGGCGTGCAGCTGCCGGTGCACGAGCACCTGCGCCGCCTGCTGCGGGAGCTCTTCGCTAGGGAAAGCTCTTCGCAATCGTCGACTGGATAGCGAGCGCGGCGGCGCGCGGGTCGGCGGCGTCGCGGATCGGCCGGCCGACGACGATGTAGTCGGCGCCGTTCTTGAACGCTTGCGCGACGTCGACGGTGCGCTTCTGGTCGGCGGCCTCGGCGCTGGCGGGACGGATGCCCGGCGTGACGACCAGGAGGCGGCCGCCGAACTCGGCCTTCAGCTTCGCCGCCTCGTGGCCCGAGGCGATCACGCCGTCGCAGCCGCTCTCGAGCGCGCCGCGCGCGCGGGCGAGGACCAGCTGCTCGACGGTTTTGGTGGCCCCCATTTCATCGAGGTCTTTCTGATCGAAGCTGGTGAGCACGGTGACCGCGAGGATCTTCATCGCGCCCTTCTCCCTCGCCGCCGCCTCCATCACCGAGCGGTGGCCGTGCACGGTGAGGAAGCTGGCGCCGCTCGAGCGCAGGTTGGCGACGGCGCGGCGCACCGTCTCCGGGATGTCGTAGAGCTTGAGGTCGGCGAACACCTTGTTGCCGCGCGCGGCGAGCCAGGCGAGGAGATCGAAATAGCCTTCGGTGCTGCAGAGCTCGAGGCCGATCTTGTAGAAGCGCACTGCGTCGCCCAGCTTCTCGACTAGCGCGCGCGCCTGTGCCGCATCGGGCACGTCGAGCGCGGCGATCAGCCGCTCGTGGCGCGGGATGGCGCTCATGCGCGCCGTTCCTGCGCGAATTCCTGCAGCGAGCGGCCGAAGTCGCGCTCGCTCACGCCGATGCTCTCGGGGTCGAAGACGAAGCCGCGGTAGACGTCCTCCAGCCTGATCGATCCGGCGCCGCGCGTGAGGAGCCAGGTCTCCTTTTGCGAGCTCGCCACCCAGCCGAGCGCCGCCGCGCGGTCGAGGATCTCCTCGACGCGGTGCGGCAGCAGGCCGACTTCCTTGGCGATGGTCATTACCGACGCCACCCGCCCCGCTGTCTGCGCGCGCGCCAGAACGCCGAGCACGTCGAGCGCCGCGGCGAACTCGCGTCCCGGCGCGCGATCGCGCTCGACGCCGAGGTGGCCCCAGCCCGGCAGCATCGCGGTGAGCGTGGCGCCGACCAGCACCACCACCCAGGACACGTACAGCCAGACGAGGAAGATGAGGATCGTGGCGAAGGTGCCATAGATGAACTGGTAGGTCGGGAAGTGGCCGATGTAGACGGCGAAGCCGCGCTTCGCCACCTCGAACGCGGCGCCGGCGACGAGCGCGCCGATGACGCCGTGGCGCCATTCGACGTGCCGGTGCGGCACGAAAATGTAGAGCAGCGCGAGCGCGCCGCAGGTGAGGACGAACGGCAGGATGCCGAGCGGATACTGCGCCGCGCGCGGGATCTCGAGATGCGCGAGCGCGGCGCCGAAGAGGTACGAGCTGATCGACAGGCTGCCGCCGATCAGCAGCGGGGCGAGCGTGATCAGCGCCCAGTAGGTGAGCAGCCGCAGGCCGAGCGGCCGGCGCCGGCGCACGCGGAAAATGCGGTTTAGCGCCCCGTCGATGGTGAGCATCAGCAGGACGCTGGTCACCGCCAGTCCGGCTACGCCGATCGCGGTCAGCCGCCCCGCGCGTGCGGTGAAGGCGTTGATCTGGTCGGTGAAGGCAGAGAAGCCCGGCGCGTTCGGCAGCACGTTCTGCTTGACGTAGTCCTGCAGCGTGGCGACCGCTTCATGGAACACCGGGAAGGCGCTCGCCAGCGCGAGCGCGACCGTGAGCAGCGGCACCATGGAGAGGAGCGACGTATAGGTCAGGGCGCCCGCAGTTTGCGAGCTGCGGTCCTCGAAGAAGCGCAAAGCCACGGCGGCGCAGAACTGCCACAGCCGGCGCCACGTGTTTTTCTTCTCCATTGCCTTCTATGATACGGCGTGGCCGAGATCCTCGTCCTCTACTACTCGGTCGGCGGCTCGGTGCGCCGCATGGCCGAGCTCGTCGCCGAGGGCGCCGAGCGCGTGCCGGGCGCCGCGGCGCGTATGCGCACGGTGCCGCGCGTGGGAACGGGCATCGGCGCCGCCGCCGCCGTGCCGGAGTCGGGCTCGCCGTACTGCGAGCTCGGCGACCTCGAGGAATGCGCCGGCCTGGCGCTCGGCAGCCCGACGCGCTTCGGCAACATGGCGGCGCCGCTCAAGCACTTCTGGGACGGCACCTCCCTGCTCTGGCAGCGCGGCGCGCTCGCCGGCAAGCCGGGCTGCGTCTTCACCTCTACCGCGAGCCTGCACGGCGGCCAGGAGACGACCCTGGTCTCGATGATGCTGCCGCTCCTGCACCACGGCATGGTGATCCTCGGCATGCCCTACACGCACGCCGAGCTCAACGCCACTCGCGCCGGCGGCACGCCTTATGGCGCCAGCCACTTCGCCGGCATCGCCGACGATCTGCCGATCGCCGAGCACGAGCGCACGCTCTGCATCGCGCAGGGCCGACGGCTGGCGGAGACCGCGCTGAAGCTCCTGCGTTAACCAAAAGGCTCCGCAGCGGAAACAGGGGAGTTACCGGCCCTTCCCATAATTGCGCCCGCCTAAATCAGAGGAGGGACGCATGGGCAAGATCTCCCGCTTTACCGTGTTATCGCTTTTCGCCGCCGGCTGCGCCAGCGCGGCGACCTCGCAGTCGATCATTCCCGAGCAGATCAACCCGCCCGCCGGCCAGGGGCTGAGCCTGATCGTCGCGGCGAAGGGCGTGCAGATCTACCAGTGCCGCGAGAGCAAGGAGCACGCGGGCGCGTGGGAGTGGACCTTCGTCGCGCCTTCGGCCGACCTCTACGATACGACCGGCGCGAAGATCGGCCACCACTACGGCGGGCCGTCGTGGGAGTCGGCCGACGGCAGCAAGGTCGTCGGCACCACGAAGGGACGCGCGGACGCGCCCGCGGCAGGAGCCATTCCCTGGCTGCTGCTCGAGACCAAGTCGGTGGCGAATGCCGGCGCGTTCAGCAAGGTCACGAGCATCCAGCGCGTGAACACCGCGGGCGGCATGGCGCCCAAGGTCGGCTGCTCGGAGAGCAACGCCGGAACGCCGGTCCGCGTTCCTTATACTGCGGACTATTACTTCTTCACCGCGAAGTGACCTGACCTTACGAGGGCTGCGGGCGACGGCGTCGGTCGCCCTCGTCGCCCTGATCGTGCTGTGTGTCGCCTGGGAGCTGTGGCTTGCGCCGCTGCGGCCCGGCGGCTCGCTGATGGCGCTCAAGGCTTTGCCGCTGACGGCGCCTCTCTCGGGCATCCTCTTCGCCAAGAGATACACCTATCAGTGGTCGAGCATGCTGATCCTCGCCTACTTCGCCGAAGGCGCGATGCGTGCGTGGAGCGACGGCGGCCTGTCGCAGCGGCTCGCCCTCGCCGAGGTCGCGCTCAGCCTGCTGTTCTTCGCGGCGGCTGTGAACTACGCGCGTTTGACGCGGCCCGCCGCCTAGCTATGGACTAGCTCAGGGACAGCCGCGCAGCTGCTCGCGCAGCTCGGCGATCCGCTTGTCGCGCGCCTGGTCGTCCATGAAAGTGCCGTAGCCCGTGGCGTCGACCTGGACGATCCGGCGCACCGGCGCGGTGAGCCGGCTGTATTCCCGTTGCAGCGGCGCGCAGCGCTTGGCCTGAGCGGCGCGCTCCTTCTCCGCCTCGCGCTCGCGCGCGATCTGGCGGCGCCTGAAGTCTGCATCCTGGCCGCTGAGGTTCTCGTTGGGCGCACGCAGCTCGCCCGAGAGCGGCGGCTGCCCCTGGATGTCGACCTTGCCGTCCTTGGCGCCGCGGCACGGCTTATCGGAATAGCTGGTCACGCCGCGCTCGTCGACGCACTTGTACATCTGCGCGAGCGCGACCGCCGGCGCGAGCAGCAAGGCGAGGACGGCGAGTCTCACGGCCTCATGGCTTGTCGGCGATCGAGCCCGACGGGAAGCGCGCGGAGCCGTAGCGCACCACCAGGTTCGCCAGCGCCAGCAGCAGGATCGCGCCCGCCACGATCAGGATCCCCCAGCCGGGCGTGTGGTGCGTCTGTATGTCCTCGAGCAACAATCGCGTGAGCGCAGTGATGCCGACGTAGATCAGGAAGCGCACCGGCATGCGCGTGGTCTTGAAGTAGATGCCGACCATCGCGCCGAGCTCGAGGTAGATGAACAGCAGCAGGATATCGCTGATCGAGGCGAGACCCGCCGCGCCCATGGCGATGAAGGCATGCACCGCCGACCAGACGATGGCGCCGCCGATGGCGAACAGCGCGAGATAGTGGAAGCCGTCCACCAGCAGGCTGCCGAACGCCTCGGAGATGCTGTGCATCCCCTGGTTCAGCCGCTTTATCTTTTCCATCGGCATGGCGCCCCCCTGTCCCCGCAGTATAAGTTCCCTAGATCTGATATTGCGGGTTGACGCGCTCGGCCTTGCTGGCGAGCTTGTTGAGCGCGCTGATGTAGGCCTTCGCCGAGGCGACCACAATGTCGGTGTCGGCGCCGACGCCGTTGACGATGCGCCCGCCCTTCGACAGCCGCACCGTCACCTCGCCCTGCGACTCGGTGCCCTGCGTCACCGCGTTCACCGAGTAGAGCAGCAGCTCGGCGCCGCTCTTCGCCAGCGCCTCGATCGCCTTGAAGGTGGCGTCGACCGGGCCGTCGCCTTGCGCTTCCGCGCGATGCTCCTTGTTCTGCTCGAGCAGCACGACCGCGGCATGCGGCTTCTCGCCCATGCCGCTCGCCTGGTTCATGGTGACGAGCTGCCAGTGCTCTTCCGACGCGACGCCCGCTTCCTGCGCAACCAGCGCCAGCAGGTCCTCGTCGAAGATCTCAGCCTTCTTGTCGGCCAGGTCCTTGAAGCGCTGGAACGCCTTGTTGACCGCGTCGTCGCTCTCCAGCTCGACGCCGAGCTCCTTCAGGCGCTGCTTGAAGGCGTTCCGGCCGGAGAGCTTGCCGAGCACGATCTTGTTGGTGGTCCAGCCAACGTCCTCGGCAGTCATGATCTCGTAAGTCTCACGCGCCTTGAGCACGCCGTCCTGATGGATGCCGGAGGCGTGCGCGAAGGCGTTGGCGCCCACCACCGCCTTGTTCGGCTGCACCACGAAGCCGGTGATCTGCGAGACCAGGCGCGAAGTAGGAACGATGTGCGTGGTATCAATCCTTGTATTTAATTCAAAAAAGTCTTTTCTGGTTCGGACGGCCATGACCACCTCCTCGAGCGAGGTGTTGCCGGCGCGCTCGCCGAGGCCGTTGATGGTGCACTCGATCTGCCGCGCGCCGCCGATCTTCACCGCTGCGAGCGAGTTGGCGACCGCCATGCCGAGGTCGTTGTGGCAATGCACCGACCAGACTGCTTTGCCTGAATTTGGGATTTTTTCTCTCAATCGTTTAATGAATTCCCCAAATTGTTCGGGAACGGCATATCCCACGGTATCGGGAACGTTGATGGTCGTGGCGCCCTCCTTGATCACCGCTTCCAGCACGCGGCAGAGGAAGTCGAAGTCGGAGCGGCTGCCGTCCTCGGGCGAGAACTCGACGTCGGGACAGTGCTTCCTCGCGAAGCGCACGGAGAGCTTCGCTTGCTCGAACACCTGCTCGGGCGTCATGCGCAGCTTCTTCTCCATGTGCAGCGCGCTGGTGGCGATGAAGGTGTGGATGCGCCACGGCCCCTTCGCCTCCTTCAGCGCGTCGATGCCGCGCTGGATGTCGCGGTCGTTGGCGCGGCACAGGCCCGCCACCACGGAGTCCTTCACCATCCCGGCAATCGCCTTCACCGCCTCGAAGTCGCCGTTGGAGGAAGCCGGGAAGCCCGCCTCGATCACGTCGATTTTCATCCGCTCCAGGGCGCGCGCTATGCGCAGCTTCTCGTCCTTGGTCATGGACGCGCCCGGGCTCTGCTCGCCGTCGCGCATGGTGGTGTCGAAAATGATCAAGTTGTCGTTAGGCATGTCCGTTCCCTCGGTATAGATGGACTGGTCCCTCGGCCTTGTGGGCCGGGTCGCTACTCAAATTGTGGATAGGGGGATTAGCGCGCGGGGCGCAGCAGCAGGCCCAGCGCGAGGAGCGCCGAGAGGAGGACCGCGAGAAGCATGGCCTGTTGCATGGAGGCGACTATAGCCGCTGGAATGCGCGCTGGCAAGCTAGCGCCCGGCGCGCTCGAGCAGGCGCCGGGCGATGATCAGGCGCTGCATCTCGTTGGTCCCTTCGCCGATGCACAGGAGCGGCGCGTCGCGGTACAGGCGCTCGACCGCGAATTCCTTCGAGTAGCCGTAGCCGCCATGGATGCGCATCGCCTCGTGGGCGTTCTCGAACGCCGCCTCGGTGGCAAAGTACTTCGCCATGCCCGCTTCCAGGTCGCAGCGCTCGCCCCGGTCGTAGGTCTCGGCGGCGTTGCGCACGAGGAGCCGCGCGGCCTCCAGCCGCGTCGCCATCTCGGCGAGCTTGAGCTGGATCGCCTGGTGCTCGCAGATCGGCTTGCCGAAGGTCTCCCGGCTACGCGAGTACTTCAGCGCTTCGGCGAGCGCGGCGGCGGCGATGCCCACGCCGCGCGCAGCCACGTTGATACGGCCGAGCTCGAGCCCACCCACCGCCTGCTGGAAGCCGCGCCCTTCGTCGCCGATCAGGTTGGCGGCGGGCACCCGGTAGTCCTGGAAGACGAGCTCGGCCGAATCGATGCCCTTGTAGCCCAGCTTCTCGAGCTTGCGTCCGGCACTGAAGCCGGCGCCCTTCTCGCAGAGCAGCAGGCTCATGCCGCGGTGACGCGGCTCGGCCGCAGGGTCGGTTTTCACCAGGACCGCGAAGCACGAGCCCTGGATGCCGTTGGAGATCCAGGTCTTCGTGCCGTTCAGCACGTAGTGCTCGCCATCGCGCCGCGCGCGCGTGCGGATCGCCTGCAGATCGGTCCCCGCGTTCGGCTCCGTGAGTGCAAGGCCGCCGCGGATCTCGCCGCTCGCGAACCTGGGAAGGTACTTTTCCTTCAGCGCCGCCGAGCCGTACTTCTCGACCAGCAGCGCCATCATCAGGTGCGAGTTGAAGATGCCGGTAAGCGACATCCACACCTCGGAAATGCGCGCGACGATGCGCGCATAGAGCTGCGCGGAGAGGCCGAGGCCGCCGTAGGCCGGATCGATGGTGGCGCCGAACAGGCCTAGCACCTTCATCTGCTCGACCAGCTCTGCCGGCCAGACGTCGTCGCGCTCGAGCTGCATGACGCGCGGCGCCACCTCGCGCGCGAGCCAGCGGTCGACCGCGTCGAGGATCGGCGCCGCTTCCGCGGCCGCATCCGCCATCTCGCGCTGCGCCGGCAACTTTCAGCCCGCCTTGATCACTCCGCAGGCGATGCGCGCGCCGGAGTTGCCGGTCGGCTGCGTCTTGTAGTCGTCGGGGTCGGCATGGATGATCAGCCCGCGGCCGACGATGCTGGCCGGCCCCGGCGCGATGCTGACGCCCTCCAGGTCGGCCTCGAGCGCGGCGTGGCCGCCCTTGTCGGCCTGCAGCGCGGGCAGGTCGCCGGCGTGGTGCTCGGCGGAGGCCGGATCACCGTGCGGCTTGGCGCCGGGGTTGAAGTGCCCTTTGGCGCTCATGCCGTCGTCCGAGCTGCAGTCGCCGGCCTCATGGATGTGGAAGCCGTGCGTCTGCCCCGGCTTGAGTCCCTGGGCGAGGACGCTGATATGAACCTTGTTTCCCACCTGCTCGAAGGTCACCTCCCCGGCGGCCTTGTTCCCCTTGGTTGGCTGCAGCGCAGCAGTCGCGCGCAACGGCTCCTCGGGAACACTCTGGCAGCCGGCGAGGATCGCCCCGCAAGCGGCTACGACGACGAATCTCATGATGTTCTTCCTCCGAACTACAATTTACACTTAATCCAGTCGGGCACGTAAGCGGGCGGCACAACCGCGGCGCCCCGGGTCAGGGAGACCTCTAGGAGGAGGAACGATGGAACGCAACACGGTACGTCTGTACGCGGGTGCGGCGCTGGCTGCGCTGGTCTCGCTTTACGCACTGCCCGGCGCGCAGGCGCAGGCGCCGAAGCCGGTCGTCCTGCGCTTCGCCGCCGACTTCACGCCGCCGCCGCACCCGGCCGGCATGGCGATGAAGTTCTTCGCCGAGCGCCTGCCGCAGGTCATCCCGGGCAGCGAGGCGCGCATCTACTATGCCGGCGCCCTCTACACGATCCCGGAGGCCTTCGAGGCGATGAAGCGCGGCAACCTCGAGATGGCGTGGATGCAGATGGGCAAGGCGGCGCCGGTCGATCCATGGATGATGACGGTGGTCGGCCCCGGGGTCATGACCACGGTCGGCGCGGTCGACAGCGTCGAAAAGACCTCGACCTACAAGATGCTGGTCGAGCGCATGGACAAGAACCAGAACATCAAGGTGCTCGGCACGGCGCAGATGAGCTTCGGCATGGGCGTAGGCGGCTCCAAGCGCTATCTCAGGCCTGACGACTTCACCGGGCGCAAGCTGCGCAGCATGGGCCCGGTCGAGAACGCCTCGCTGCAGTCGTGGAAGGCGTCGCCGGTCGTGATGGCTTTCGGCGAGGTGCCGAGCGCGCTGCAGTCGGGCGTGATCGACGGCCTGATGACCAGTATCGGCGGCTGGCTCTCGGTGCGGGAGCAGGCGCCTTTCTACACTACCGGCGGTGCCGGCGCGTTCACCGGCGACTACTACATGATCGCCGCCAGCAAGCGCTGGTGGAACCGCCTCACGCCGGCGACGCAGGCGGCGATCGAGAAGGTGGTGCAGGAGACGATCCAGACCGAGAAGCAGTACAACTGGTGCGTCGATCGCCTGACCTACGAGAAGTACGGCACCAAGGACCCGTCCAAGCCCGGCGTGTACTGGATGACGCCGCAGGAGGTCACTGCCATGACTGACGCGGTGGGCGACGCCTCGATCCGCTACGTGAAGAGCAAGATCCCGGCAGATGCCGCGCCCTGGCTCGACCGCTTCGTCAAGGAAGGCCGCGAGCTGTCCAAGGAGAACCCGCCGGGGTCGTCCTGGATCGAGAAGGTCGACTGCTCGAAGTTCGCCTCGGTGATCCACATCAAGTAGTGGAGAAGGCTTACGCCTTCTGGCGGGCGCTGCAGGACCATCTGCTCGCGCCCGCCGCCGCCCTGCTGCTCCTCGGCTGCACCCTCCTCGCTTTGCTCGAGGTGGTGCGCCGCTACGTCTTCGGCGTGTCTTACGAGTGGCAGCAGGACGCGGTCACCTACTTTCTGCTGAGCGCGGTGTTCCTCTACTTCGGCATCTCGCAGCGCCGCGGCACGCACCTGACGGTCGACATCTTCGTGCACGCCGCGCGCTCGATCGGCCCGCGCGCGAGGCGCGCCACCGAGTACGTCGAGGTCGGCGCGACGATCTTCGCCTTCCTGTTCATGCTCGGCGTGGTCTGGTGGGGATCCGAGGAGGTGCTGGAGGTGCAGCGCGACGCGCCGCGCACCGAGAGCCTGGAGTTCCCGCTCGCGCCCTTCCTCTGGGTGCTGCTCCTCGGTTTCGCCGGCATGGCGATCTCGCTGTTCTTCCAGTCCTGGCGCGGCATCCAGAAGCTGCGCGGCCGCGAGGTGCTGGTCGAGCCCGCCGATCCGCACGACATAAAGGACCTGGTGGACTGAATGGCCCTGATCGCCGTCGTGGTCTTCGTCCTGCTGATCCTGAGCGTGCCGATCGGCATCGCGCTCTCCGGCGCCGCGCTCACCTACATCATGGTCGATCCGCTGCTCGAGCCGACGGTGGTGTTCCGCGCCTTCTTCAACTTCATCTCGAAGTACACGCTGATGGCGATCCCGCTGTTCATCTTCGCCGGCTTCCTGACGGAGCGCACCGGGCTGGTCGCGCTGCTGTTCGAGTTCGCCGACGCGCTGGTCGGCTGGCTGCCGGGCGGCTTCGGCATCGCCACCATCCTCGCCTGCGTCATCTTCGCCGCCATCTCGGGCTCGAGCGTGGCGATGGCGGCGGCGATGAGCGTGATCGCGATCCCGGAGATGCTCAAGCGCGGGTATCCGCCTTGGGTCGCCAGCGGCCTGGTGGCAACCAGCGGCGGCATCGCCATCCTGATCCCGCCGAGCATCCCGCTGATTCTCTATGGCATCGTCACCGAGACTTCGGTGGTGGATCTGTTCTTCGCCGGCGTGATCCCGGGGCTGCTGCTCGCGCTCGCCAACGTCGCCACCATCGTCTTCCTCGCCTGGAAGCTGAAGCTGCAGCGCGGCGTGTTCGACGCGAAGCGGCTGTGGCCGGCGACGCGGGCGGCGCTGCCGGCGTTCGGCATGCCGGTGCTGATTCTCGGCGGGCTCTACGGCGGCCTGTTCACCCCGACCGAAGCCGCTGCCGCGGCCTGCGGCTATGCGCTGATCTACGGCCTGATCACGCGCGGCCGCGCCTTCCTGCGCGACCTGCCGCCGGTGCTCTACCGCTCGCTCAACCTCGCCGCGGTGATCCTGTTCCTCGTCGGCTGCGTCGGCGTGTTCCAGTTCCTCGCCGCCAACCTGTACTGGCCGCAGACCATCACCCACACCGTGGCTTCGTGGGGATTGAGCCCGGTCGGCTTCATCTTCACGTTCATCGCGCTGGAGATGGTCCTTGGCTGCTTCGTCGACGGCGTGGCGATGATCCTGCTCACCATCCCGGTCATCTATCCGGTCGCGCAAGCCATGAAGATCGACCTGGTCCACCTCGGCATCATGATGACGCTCACCGTGGAGATGAGCCTGGTCACGCCGCCGGTCGGCCTGAACCTGTTCGCGGTGAGCGGCGTGTCGAAGATCCCGGTCTCCGAGGTGGTGAAGGGCTCGATACCGTTTTTTCTCACCGACGCCCTGGTGCTGCTCGCGGTGGTGTTTGTGCCGGCGCTGGCGACCTGGCTGCCCAGCGTACTGGTTCAGTCCGCGTTCAAGTAGCGCCCGCGCTATTCGTCGGGCAACACCGAGCGCACGCGGTGCCCCATCGCCCACATCACGTAGCCGGAGAGCGAGTAGCCGAAGAACAGCAGGAACAGGATCACCGGGGGCTTGAAGGAGACGACGGCGAAGCCGATCACGCAGGCGAGGATCACCCAGAGGGGCACGCGCTTCCTCCAGTTGACCTCCTTGAAGCTCCAGAACGGCACGTTGAGCACCATCGTCACGCCGGCGAAGACCGCCACCACCCAGCAGGCGCCCGCCAGCCAGTAGGAGTTGTCGGGATCGAAGCCGAGCTCGGTCAGCGCCCAGATGAAGCCGGCGAGGACCGCCGCGCCCGAGGGGCTCGGCATGCCCTGGAAGTAGCGCTTGTCGACCACGCCGATATTGGCGTTGAAGCGTGCCAGCCGGATGCCGGCGGCGGCGCAGTAGATGAAGGCGCCGATCCAGCCCGCGGTGCCGAGCTCCTTCAGCGCCCATTCGTAGGCGATCAGCGCCGGCGCGGCGCCGAAGGCGACCATGTCGGCGATGCTGTCGTATTGCGCGCCGAACTCGCTCTGCGTATGGGTCCAGCGCGCGACGCGGCCGTCCATGCCATCGAGCACCAAGGCGACGAAGATGGCGGTGCCGGCGGTGTCGAAGCGGCCGTTGATCGCCTGCACGATGGCGAAGAAGCCGGCGAAAAGGACGCCGGTGGTGAAGAGATTGGGCAGCAGGTAGATGCCGCGGCGGCGCAGGCCGCCGAGGCCGCCGCCGGGGCGCTCGCCGTTCAGCTCCGCGTCGAAGTCGTCGTCTTCAGCCATGCCAGCACGCTTTCGGCAGCGTACACCTTGTCGCCGAGGGCCGCCTTGACCTCGGCGTCAGGCGGCAGGTAGACGTCCACCCGCGAGCCGAAGCGGATGAAGCCGTAGCGCTCGCCGCGCACCAGGCTCGTTCCGGGCTGCACGTAGCAAAGGATGCGCCGCGCGATCAGCCCCGCCACCTGAACGCACGTGACGTCGGCGCCGCCCGTGGTGCGCAGCCACAGCGCGTTGCGCTCGTTCTCGAGCGAGGCCTTGTCGAGCGCGGCGTTGACGAACGCGCCGGGAAAGTACCAGCGCTCCCTCACCGCGCCGTCGACCGGCGAACGGTTGGAGTGCACGTTGAAGACGTTCATGAACACGCTGATCTTCAGCGCGTCGCGCTTGAGATACGGGTCCTGCGCCCGGCTCACCTCGACGATGCGGCCGTCGGCGGGGGACACCACCGCGCGCGGGTCGTCTGGCACCTCGCGCGGCGGATCGCGGAAGAACTGCAGGACGAAGGCGCTCGCGAGCCAGAACGGCAGGGACCACCACGAGAAAAAATACGTTACCAGGAATGAGACAACGACTGCAGCGGCCAGGAAGGGCCAGCCTTCCCGGGCGACGAGCGGATGCGGATACGGCGGCCGCACTACTTCTGGTCTTCCTTCAGGCGCTCGGAATCCTGGCCGCCTTGCTGCATCGCCTTGTTGACGTCGGTGGTCACCTTGTCCATGGTCTTCTTCGGCGCATTGCCGATTTCCTTCGACTGCTCCGGAGTGCACGCCGCCAGCGCGACGGCAAAGATCAACAGGCTAGTTTTTTGAAGTGTCGACAAGGCGGTTCCTTTTTATCCACGGCATCATCTCGCGCAGGCGGGCGCCCACTTTCTCGATCGGCAGCTCGGCGGTCATGCGCCGGCGCGACAGCAGCGTGGGAGCGCCGGCGCGGTTCTCGAGCACGAACTCCTTGGCGTACTCGCCCGACTGGATGCGGTACAGGATCTCCTTCATCCGCTTGCGCGTGCCCTCGTCGATCACCTTGGGGCCGGAGACGTACTCGCCGTATTCGGCGTTGTTCGAGATCGAGTAGTTCATGGTGCCGATGCCGCCCTCGTACATCAGGTCGACGATCAGCTTGAGCTCATGCAGGCATTCGAAGTACGCCATCTCGGGCGCGTAGCCGGCGTCGACCAGCGTGTCGAACCCCGCCTTCACCAGCTCGACGCAGCCGCCGCAGAGCACGCTCTGCTCGCCGAAGAGGTCGGTCTCGGTCTCCTCCTTGAAATCGGTCTCGATGATGCCCGCCTTGCCGCCGCCGATCGCCGCCGCGTAGGACAGCGCGAGCTCGCGCCCCTTCTTCGACTGGTTGCGGTGCACCGCGATCAGCATCGGCACCCCGCCGCCCGCCGCGTAGGTGGAGCGAACCGTGTGGCCGGGGGCCTTCGGCGCGACCATCCACACGTCGAGGTCCTTGCGCGCCTGGATCAGGCCGTAGTGGATGTTGAAGCCGTGCGCGAAGGCGAGCGAGGCGCCCTTCTTGATGTTCGGCTCGATGAAGTCGGTGTAGATCCGCGCGTGGTGCTCGTCGGGCATCAGCACCATCACGATGTCGGCGCCCTTGATCGCCTCGGCCAGGTCGGCGACCTTGACGCCGCTTTTCTTCGCCTTGTCCCACGAGGCGCCGTCCTTGCGCACGCCGACGGTGACCTTGACGCCGGATTCCTTGAGGTTGAGCGCGTGAGCGTGGCCCTGCGAGCCATAGCCGAGAATGGTGACCTTCTTGCCCTTGATGAGCGAAAGGTCGGCGTCTTTGTCGTAATAGACCTTCATTGATTTCCCCTGAAAAGCTTAAACACGCAGGACGCGACTGCCGCGTCCTATGCCGCTTGCCCCGGTTCGCACGGTCTCGATGATCGAGCCCTGGTCGAGCGACTTGATGAAGGCGTCGAGCTTGGCGCCGTTGCCGGTGAGCTCGATGGTGTAGGTGTTGTCGGACACGTCGATGATGCGGCCGCGGAAGATGTCGGCCATGCGCTTCATGTCCTCGCGTTCCTTCTGGCCGGCGCGCACCTTGATCAGCATCAGCTCGCGCTCGATGTGCTCGGCCTCCGACAGGTCGATCACCTTGACGATCTCGATCAGCTTGTTCAGCTGCTTGGTGATCTGCTCGACCACGTCCTCCGAGCCGGTGGTGACGATGGTCATGCGCGACATCGAGGCGTCCTCGGTCGGCGCCACGGTGAGCGACTCGATGTTGTAGCCGCGCGCCGAGAACAGGCCGGCGATGCGCGAAAGCGCGCCCGCCTCGTTCTCCACGAGGACGCTGATGATGTGACGGCTCACAGTTCCTCGGACAGGATCATTTCCGTGATCCCCTTGCCGCCGGGGATCATCGGATACACGTTCTCGGCCTGGTCGGTGATGAAGTCCAGGAACACCAGCTCGTTTTTCTTCGAGAACGCCTCTCTCAGCGCGCCTTCGACGTCGGCGGGCTTGTCGATCAGCATGCCGCTGTGGCCATAGCCTTCGGCCAGCTTGACGAAGTCGGGCAGCGCGTCCATGTACGACTCGGAGTAGCGGTTGCCGTGGAAGAACTGCTGCCACTGGCGCACCATGCCCATGTACTTGTTGTTCAGGTTCACGATCTTGATCGGCAGGCGGTACTGCTTGCAGGTGGAGAGCTCCTGCAGGCACATCTGGATCGACGACTCGCCGGTGACGCACGCCACCGTCGCGCCGGGGTTGGCCATCTGCGCGCCCATCGCCGCCGGCAGGCCGAAGCCCATCGTGCCCAGGCCGCCGGAGTTGATCCAGCGCCGCGGCTTGTCGAACTTGTAGAACTGCGCTGCCCACATCTGGTGCTGGCCGACGTCGGAAGTGATGAAGGCCTCGCCCTTGGTCACCTCGTAGAGCTTCTCCAGCACGAACTGCGGCTTGATGATCTTGGAGTTGCGGTCGTACTTCAGGCAGTCCTTCCCCCGCCAGTCCTCGATCTGCTTCCACCAGGCCTTGATGTCCTGCGTCTTGCCGTCCTTCAGGTTCTTCAGGACCTCGTCCAGGACGTCGGGAATGTTGCCGACGATCGGCACGTCCACCTTGACGCGCTTGGAGATCGACGACGGGTCGATGTCGATGTGGATGATCTTGCGCGGGTTCTGCGCGAAGTGCGCCGGGTTGCCGATGACGCGGTCGTCGAAGCGCGCGCCAATGGCGAGCAGCACGTCGCAATGCTGCATGGCCATGTTGGCTTCGTAGGTGCCATGCATGCCGAGCATGCCGAGGAACTGCTTGTCGGTCGCCGGATAGGCGCCCAGGCCCATCAGCGTGTTGGTGATGGGAAATCCCGTCTGCTTGATCAGATCCTTCAGCTGGCCGGAAGAATTCGAAAGCACGACACCGCCGCCCGTGTACACCATCGGCCGCTGCGCCTCGAGCAGCAGCTGCACCGCCTTCTTGATCTGCCCGGCGTGGCCCTTGCGCACCGGCTGGTAGGAGCGCATCGAGACTTCTTCCGGATAGGAGAACTCGCAGGTCGCGGTGGTGACGTCCTTGGGGATGTCCACCACGACCGGGCCGGGACGCCCGGTGGTCGCGATGTGGAATGCCTTCTTCATCGCCGAGGCGAGGTCCTTCACGTCCTTCACCAGCATGTTGTGCTTCACGATGGGGCGCGTGATGCCCACCGTGTCGCACTCCTGGAAAGCATCGAGGCCGATGGCGTGCGTCGGCACCTGGCCGGTGATCACCACCATCGGGATCGAATCCATGTAGGCGGTGGCGATGCCGGTCACCGCGTTGGTGACGCCGGGTCCGGAGGTCACCAGCGCCACGCCGGTCTTCAGCGAGGAGCGCGAATAGCCGTCGGCGGCATGCACCGCGCCCTGCTCGTGGCGCACCAGCACGTGCTTCACCTTGTCCTGCTTGAAGAGCTCGTCGTAGATGTAGAGGACCGCGCCGCCGGGATAGCCGAATACGTACTCGACGCCCTCTTCCTGCAGGCAGCGAATCACGATCTCGGCTCCGTTCAGCGTGCTCGTCTTGATGCGGTCCATGGCGGGCAAAAACCTTTGTAAACCATGATGGTAACATCGTCTTGCCCGACTACAACGCGTAACAACGGAGGGCCCTCACACTGGCATCCCGCAGCGAGCTGTCCGCCTTCCTCGCCGGCGTGGAGCGGCGGGCATTCAAGCAGGCCATGTTCGCCGTGCGCGACGAGGAGGCGGCGCTCGACATCGTGCAGGACGCCATGCTGCGCCTCGCCGAGAAGTACGGCCACCGGCCCGCAGCCGAGCTGCCGCTGCTTTTCCACCGCATCGTGCAGAACGCGGTACGCGACTGGTTCCGCCGCCAAAAGGTGCGCTCGTTGTGGACCACCCTCTTTTCCTCCCTCTCCGGCGGCACGGAGGACGAAGATCGCGATCCGCTGGAAACGCTTGAGGCCGCCGGTGGGTCCAATCCCCAGGACAATCCTGCGGGCCAGCTCGAGCAGGCTCAAGTGCTTGAAATTATTGAGCAAGAGCTGGCACGACTGCCCGAGCGTCAACGACAGGCCTTCCTCATGCGTTACTGGGAGGAGCGAGACGTTGCCGAGACCGCGAAGATCATGGGCTGCTCCGAGGGAAGCGTGAAAACTCACTGCTCTCGGGCTACGCACGCGTTGGCTTCCGCATTGAGGGCACGCGGTATTACGCTATGAGCGAAATGAACGAACAGCACTTCGGCAACCGGGTCCGGCAGGCGCTCAATCAAGGGCTGCGGCTCAACGCGAGCCAGGCGGAACGCCTGCACGCCGCGCGCGAGCGCGCGCTCGCCCGCCAGCGTCCGCAGCTCGCCCCGGCCCTCGCCTGGGCCGACAACGTGGTCGGCGGCTTCGGCGGCTGGAGCGGCGTGTCGCTGAGGCTGATCGCACCGCTCGCCGCGCTGGTGGTTTCCGCCGCCGCGCTCTACACGTGGCAGCAGAACCGGATCATTTCCGACTTCGAGGAGATCGACGCCATGCTCCTCACCGACGACCTGCCGATCGACGCCTACCTCGATCGCGGTTTCCAGAACTGGCTGAAGAAGCACCCGGCAACGACGGAGGAGTGATGCTGCGCGCCCTGCTCGCCCTCCTCGGTCTCGCCTTGGCCGTCGGAACGGCAGCGCAGCAGCCGCCCGCGCCCGACGCGCCAAAGCCGGCGCCGAAAGCCGTCGCAAAATCCCCCGCCAAGGCCGTGCCGAAGAAGAAGCTCGCGGTAGTGCGCCCGACCTGGATCGAGCTCTCTCCCGAGCAGCGGCAGGTCCTCGCGCCGCTGCAGGACGACTGGGAAAACCTGGAGCGTGAGCGCCGCCAGAAGTGGATCGGCATCGCCAAGCGCTACCCGAAGATGAAGCCGGAGGAGCAGGCGAAGATGCAACGGCGCATGCACGACTGGGCCAGCCTCACGCCCGAGCAACGCCGCCAGGCGCGCGAGAACTACAAGAACATGATCGCCAAGACGCCGCCCGAAAAGCGCCGCAAGCTGCGCGAGCAATGGGCCGAATACCAGGCCCTGCCGCCACAGGAGCGCGAAGAGATGCTGCAGGAGAAGAACAAGCGGTGAGCCCGCTCGCGCCGGGTCTGCCGCGGCGCCTGGCGAGCATGGGATACGAGGCGCTGCTGCTCTTCGCCGTGGCCTTCTTCGCCGCCTGGCTGTTTTTCTTCGCCAGCGGCGGGCGCGACGCCACCCACGGCTGGACGCGCTATGTCCTGCAGGTTTTCATCCTGGTGGTGTTCGCGGCCTACTTCCTGTGGTGCTGGCTGCGCGGCGGGCAGACGCTCGCCATGAAGGCGTGGCGCATCCGGCTGGCGGACGTCACGCCGGCGAAGGCGATCCTGCGATTCCTCTACGGCCTGATGCTCGTGCCGACGGGGATCGCCATCGTGTGGGCCTTCTTCGATCGCGACCGCCAGTTCCTGCACGACCGCCTGGCGGGCACGCGGCTTGAGCGGGTATAGATGCGGCGCCTAGCGCCGCTCGAGCCACCACATCATGCCGACCGCGGCGAGGAGGAACGCCACCGAAGGCAGCGCGGCCGCCGACAGCGGCGGCCAGTTCTGCAGCAGCCCGATGTGCGAAAACAGGCTGTTCAGCAGGTGGAAGAAGATGCCGAGCATGATGCCGAGGAACACCTTCAGGCCGACCATCCCGGCGCGCGCCTGCATGTAACCGAAGGGCAGCGCGAGCGCCATCATCACCAGCGCGGCGAGCGGGTAAAAGAGCTTCTTCCAGAGCGCGATGTCGTAGAGCTCGGTCTTCTGGCGGTTGACCTCGAGGTGCTGCACGTACTTGTGCAGCGCCCAGGCGGACATGCGGTCGGGCTGCACGATCAGCGCATCGAGCATGTCCGGCGTCACCGCCGAGTGCCATTCCAGCTCGGCCTCGCGCGTGGTGCGCGGGCCGTCGCCCGTGAAGCGCGTCTGCACCACGCCGAGCAGCTGCCAAGTGTTGTGGCCGCGGTATTCGGCGCGATCCACGGCGGTCATCTCCTCGAGCCGATAGCTCGCGTCGAAGCGGAAGATGCGCATCCCGCCGAGTGAGTTGGAATGCCGTGCCTCCTTGACGTTGATGAAGGAGGTGTCGTCCTTGAACCACAGCCCCGACTGCAGGTCCTGGCCGATCAGCGAGCTGGTCGCGCGCAGCTTCACCTTCTGCGCGGCCTCCTCCGCGGCCGGCGCGATCCACTCGCCGATCAGGAATGTGAGGACCACGAAGGCGAGGCCGATCTTGCCGAGCGCCGCCGCTGCGCCGCGCGGCGACATGCCGGAGCCGCGCATCACGGTGAATTCCGAGCTGCCGGCGAGGTGAGCGAGCACGTACAGCGTGCCGATCAGCACCGCCACCGGAAACAGCTCGTACGCATGCCCCGGCGCGCTGAGCAGCACGAACGTGAACACCTGGGGCAGGTGGTAATCGCCCTGGCCGATGTCGGCGAGCTCCCTGATCAGATCGAAGAACGCGAACAGCGCGAGGAAGCCGAGGAACACGAAGCCGACCGCGGCGTAGATCTGGCGGGCGAGGTAGCGCTCGAGGGTGCGCATCGGCTCAGCGCGCGAAGCGCAGGCGGATCAGTTGCATGCGCTGCGCGAACATGAACACCAGCAGCAGCGTCATGCCGATGTGCACCATCGAGACGCCGGCGGCGAAGTCCATGCGCCCCTGCGCGACGCGCGCGACGCTCACCGACAGCAGGTTCGAGTACACGATGTAGGTCAGCAGCGCGATCATCAGGTTGATCGAGCGGCCGGCGCGCGGGTTGACGAAGCTCATCGGGATCGCCATCAGCACCAGCACCAGCGCCGAGATCGGCACGCCGACGCGCCACAGCAGCTCGCCCAGGTTCTGGTTGGTCGGGTTCATCACCAGCGCCCAGGTCGGCAGGGTCTTCTGCGTCACCGCCGGCTCCTTGCCCTCGCGGGTCTCGATGCGCGCGGCGTAGCGGTCGAACTCGGTGATCCGGTACTGCTGGTCGCCCGGCGCGCCCTCGTAGCGGCGGCCCTGCTCGAGCACCAGGAAGCGGTCGCCGTTCGCCTCGCTCTCGGTATGGCCGCTGCGGCTCATGCTGACGCCGCTCTTCGCCTGCTGCGAGGAGCTGACGAACACGTTCTGCACCGAGCTCTGGTCGCCCGACACCGACTCGACGAAGAACACGCGGTCGCGGCTCGCCGTCTCGCCGAACACGCCCGGGCTCACGCGCGAGACGTCGTCGCGCGACTCGAGCTTGGTGGCGTACTGCGAGCCCATCTGCGCCGCCCAGGGCGAGATGAAGATCGACAGCGCGGTGATCACCGCCACCAGCGGCAGCGCGAAGATCATCACCGGCTTGAGCCACGCGGCGAGCGACAGCCCCGAACCGAACCAGATCACCATCTCGGAGTCGCGCCAGCTGCGCGTCAGCGTCATCAGCACCGAGATGAACATGGTGAGCGAGAGCAGCACCGGCAGGGTGCCGAGCGCGAAGAAGCCGAGGAAGGCGATCACCGCGTCGGAGGGGATCTTGCCGCCGGCCGCCTGGCCGAGCAGGCGGATCAGCCGCGTGGTGAGCGCAATGGCGAACAGCGTCATGAACACCGCGCCGGCAAGACTGGCGAACTCCCGAAGCAAGGCGCGCTGAAAGATCACGAGTGGAACGCTATACTTTCACTATGGAATTTAGCATAAAGCCGCTCTCGCCCGAGACGGCGAAGACGGACTGCGTCATCCTCGGCGTCCACGCCAACCAGGAGCTCACCCCCGCCGCGCGCCGCGCCGACCAGGCCGCGAAGGGCGGGCTGCGCAAGGCGCTCGCCGACCTGGCCACCAAGGCCGGCGCCACGCTGCTGCTGCGCTCGGTGCCCGGCCTCGCCGCCGAGCGGGTCCTGCTGGTGAGCCTCGGCGAGCGCGGCGAGTTCGGCGAAAACGCCTACCGCGACGCGGTGCGCGGCGCGGCCGCCGCGCTGAAGGACCTCGGCGCGAGGGACGCCGCCTTCTTCCTCGTCGACGGCAAGGTTGGCTCCCGCCACGTCAGCTGGAACCTGCGCCACGCCATCCTCGGTTTGCGCGAAGGCTTTTATCGTTTCGATCAACTCAAGTCTCAGAAAAAGCAGCCGTCGGCGGCCTTGCAGACGGTGACCTTCCCGCTGACCGCAAAGCCCGATCTGCAGAAAGCCCTGGTCGAGGCCGGCGCGACCGCCGACGGCATCGACCTCGCCAAGACCCTCGGCAACCTGCCGCCCAACATCTGCACGCCGGCCTACCTCGCCGACGAGGCGAAGAAGCTCGCGCGCCAGTACAAGCTGCAGGTCGAGGTGCTCGAACGCGCCGACATGCAGAAGCTCGGCATGGGCGCGCTGCTCGCCGTCGCCCACGCCTCGCACAACCCGCCCAAGCTGATCGTGCTGCGCTACAACGGCGCGGCGAAGGGCAAGAAGCCGATCGCCCTGGTCGGCAAGGGCATCACCTTCGACACCGGCGGCATCTCGCTCAAGCCGGCGGCCGAGATGGACGAGATGAAGTTCGACATGTCGGGCGCCGGCTCGGTGCTTGGCGCGCTGCGCGCGCTCGCCGGCATGAAGGCGCCGGTCAACGTAGTCGGCGTGATCCCGACCTGCGAGAACATGCCGGGCGGCCACGCCGCGCGGCCCGGCGACATCGTCACCACGCTGTCGGGCCAGACCGTCGAGATCCTGAATACCGACGCCGAGGGGCGCCTGATCCTCTGCGACGCGCTCACCTACGCCGCGCGCTACCAGCCCGAGAAGGTCATCGACATCGCCACCCTCACCGGCGCCTGCGTCGTCGCCCTCGGCCATGTGGCGAGCGGCCTGTTCTCGAACGACGAGGCGCTCGCCGCCGAGGTGCTGGCCGCCGCCGACGACGCGCGCGACCCGGTCTGGCGCCTGCCGCTGTGGGAGGAATACCAGGAAGGGCTGCGCTCCAACTTCGCAGACTTCGCCAACATCGGCGGCCGCCCCGGCGGCGCGATCACCGCCGCCTGCTACCTCGCCCGCTTCACGCGCAAGATGCGCTGGGCGCACCTCGACGTCGCCGGCACCGCGTGGAAAAGCGGCCGCGAGAAAGGCTCCACCGGCCGCCCGGTGCCGCTGCTCGTGCGCTTCGCCTTGCGCCACGCCGGTCGCAAGTGACCTCGATCGATTTCTACTTCAACGCCGAAGACCGCCTCCAGGTAGCGTGCCGGCTCGCCGCCAAGGCGTTCAGCCAGCAGAAGCGCATGGTCATCTATGCGCCGGAGGGCGACACCGCCGGCCGCGTCGACAAGATGCTGTGGACCTGGCAGGCGATCGGTTTCGTGCCGCACGTCGCCGCCACCGACGAGCTCGCCGCCGAGACGCCGGTCCTCATCGCCAGCGGCGAGGAGACGCCGGCAGGCTGCGGCCTGCTCCTCAACCTGTCGTCGGGAACGCCGCCGCACTTCGCGCGCTTCGAGCGCCTGTTCGAAGTGGTGTCGGCGGGCGAGGCCGAGCGCGCCGTGGCGCGCGAGCGCTACCGCTTCTACCAGGAGCGCGGCTACAAGATCGCCAACCACGACCTCGCCGCCGCCCATGAGTGACGACGAGCGCGACGCGAAACCGCTGTTCGAGCGCGTCGACGCGCTGCTGAAGAAAGCCCAGCCGGTGCGCGGGCCGGCCGACGTGCCGGTGCTCACCGAGGTGGTGACCGACGAGCTGGTGCGCCGCCGCATCGGCGTCGACCGCGCCGCGCTCGAGCGCATCGCGCACGAGATCGAGGCGGCGATGCTCGCGCGCCTGCAGCCCGAGCTCGAGCGCCTGGTGAGCGAGAACCTCAACCGCGCGTTGAGCACCGCGCTCGGCAAGGCGCTCGACACGGTCGGCGGCGAGCTGCGCACGGCCGTGCGCCACATGGTGCGCGAGGCGATCGCCGCCTCGGTGGCGAACGCGGTCAAGTCCGACCCGCAGTGATCGACAAAAGCTTCAGCCCTTCCGCGGTCGAGCAGCGCTGGTATCAGCGCTGGGAGTCGGCCGGCTATTTCAAGTCGTCGGCGCAGGACGCCCGCCCGCCCTATTCGATCCAGCTGCCGCCGCCCAACGTCACCGGCACGCTGCACATGGGCCACGCCTTCCAGCAGACGCTGATGGACGCGCTCATCCGCTACCACCGCATGCGCGGGTTCAACTCGAACTGGGTGGTCGGCACCGACCATGCGGGCATCGCCACGCAGATCGTGGTCGAGCGCCAGCTCGAAGCCGAGGGCAACTCGCGGCGCGACCTCGGCCGCGAGAAATTCGTCGAGCGCGTCTGGCAGTGGAAGCAGCAGTCGGGCTCCACCATCACGCGCCAGATGCGCCGCATGGGCGCTTCCGCCAACTGGGAGTACGCCGACACCGAGGGGCAGAAGGCCGGCTACTTCACGATGGACGCGAAGATGTCGCGTGCCGTCACCGAGGTCTTCGTGCGGCTGCATGAAGAGGGCCTGATCTACCGCGGCAAGCGCCTCGTCAACTGGGACCCGGTGCTCGGCACCGCGGTGTCCGATCTCGAGGTCGACAGCGAGGAAGAGGACGGCAAGATCTGGGAAATCTGCTATCCGCTGGAAGATCGAAGTGGTTTCATTAGCGTGGCGACGACTCGTCCGGAAACAATGCTGGGCGATGTTGCCGTGGCCGTTAGCCCGAAAGACGAAAGATATTCAAAGCTGATAGGTAAGAAGGTCCGCCTTCCGCTAACAGCACGTCCGATTCCTATCATTGCAGACGACTACGTTGACCCAGCGTTTGGGACAGGCGCGGTGAAGATTACTCCTGGGCATGACTTCAATGACTATCAGGTTTGGCAGCGCCATAAGGCGGAACTGCTTGACCTGTTCTCCATCTTCACTCTAGACGCGAAGATCATCAACGACTCGGTTGCTGCTGCAGGCCCTCTTTGGCAGGACTATGTCGCGGCTAGAGAGACCGGTGGAAAAACAGGGCCGGTTGGAACCCAACCGCTGGCGAGCGACCTAGGTATCCCTAATAAATACTTTGGTCTCGATAGATTCGAAGCACGCAAGCAGATCGTCTCGGACCTTCGTGCAGAGAATCTCCTAGTTTCGGAAAAACCCTACAAGCTTCGGGTTCCGCGCTCCGGACGTACCGGTGCAATCGTGGAACCGATGCTGACTTTCCAGTGGTTCGTGAAGATGGAAGGCATGGCGCGGGACGGCCTCGAGGTGGTGAAGCGCGGCGAGGTGAAGTTCTTCCCCGAGCACTGGACGGCGACCTACAACCACTGGCTCGAGAACATCCAGGACTGGTGCATCTCGCGCCAGCTCTGGTGGGGGCATCAGATCCCGGCGTGGTACGACGCCGAAGGCAACATCTACGTCGCGCGCACCGAGGAAGAGGCCCGGCAGAAAGCCAAGGGCAAGGCGTTGAAGCGCGACCCGGACGTCCTCGACACCTGGTTCTCCTCCCAGCTGGTGCCGTTCAGCTCGCTCGGCTGGCCGGAGAAGACGCCCGACCTGGAGAAGTTCCTGCCCTCCGACGTGCTGGTCACGGGTAACGACATCATCTTCTTCTGGGTGGCGCGCATGATCATGGCGACGCGCCACTTCACCGGGAAAGTGCCGTTCCGCCACGTCTACATCAACGCCATCGTGCGCGACGCCGAGGGCGAGAAGATGTCGAAGTCGAAGGGCAACACGATCGACCCGCTCGACCTCATCGACGGCATCTCGTTCGACAAGCTGCTCGAGAAATCGACGCAGGGGCTGCTGAAGGGCGAGCACCGCGAGCGCATCGAGAAGTACATCAAGGGCCACTACCCGAACGGGATCCCGGCGTTCGGCGCCGACGCGGTGCGCTTCACCTTCGCCTCGCTCGCCAGCTTCTCCATCACGCTCAACTTCGACCTCGGCCGCTGCGAGGGCTACCGCAACTTCTGCAACAAGCTGTGGAACGCGACGCGCTTCGTGCTGATGAACACCGAGGACAAGGACTGCGGGCAGGATGAGAAAGCTGCGGTCAAGCTGTCGGATTGGGACCGCTGGATCGTCAGTCGCCTGCAGCGCACCGAGGCAGAGGTGGCGCAGGGCTTCGACGAATATCGCTTCGACAACGCCGCGGCCTCGCTCTACAAGTTCGTGTGGGACGAGTACTGCGACTGGTACGTGGAGATGGCCAAGAATCAGTTGACCGATCCGGACCAAGCGGTGCAGCGCGGCACCCGTCGCACCCTCGTGCGGGTGCTGGAGACCTCGCTGCGTCTCGCGCATCCGATCATTCCGTTCGTCACCGAGGAGCTGTGGCAGAAGATCGCGCCGCTCGCCGGCAAGAAGGGCGAGACCATCATGCTGCAGCCGTATCCCAAGTCGCAGCCGGAAAAGATCGATGAGGCGCTGGAGCAGAAGATTGCGGTTTCGACGGCGGTCGTCAATGCCGGCCGCTCGCTCTCGAGTGAAGCAAAAGTTATCCATAGGAATGCGTCGTTCATCGTCTCCGGCGAGCCAAGCACGTCCACGCGAGCTGCCGTCACGACTTTCATGCGCAACTCTCAGTTCGTCGAACGGCTGCCCGCGACCGACTCACCCGTGAAGCTGGTCGATCGGCACGCCGTCATGCTGAACATCAAAGTCGATCCGGCGGCGGAGCGCGAGCGGCTGTCGAAGGAGATCGCCCGCCTCGAGGCGCAGATCGCGCAAACGGAAGGCAAGCTCGCCAACGAGTCCTTCGTCGCCAAGGCGCCGCCGAAGGTGGTGGAGGAATTCCGCGGCCGCCTGGCCGAGTTCCGCTCCGCGCTCGGCAAGCTGAAAGAGCAGCACGAAAAGCTGACCGCGCGAGCGTGAACCTTCCGGCAGGCCTCAGGGCGCTCCGCCACCGCAACTTCCGGCTGTTCTTCGTCGGCCAGGGCTGCTCGCAGATCGGCTTCTGGCTGCAGCTCATCGCCACCAGCTGGCTGGTCTACAAGCTGTCGGGCTCGACCCTCCTGCTCGGCGTCGCCGCCTTCGCGCTGCAGATCCCGTTCCTCGTCATGACGCCGCTCGCCGGCGTGATCATCGACCGCGCCGACCCGCGCCGCATCCTGATGGTGACCAACTCGATCGCCGCGCTGCAGGCGGCGACGATGTTCCTCCTGGTGCGCTTCGGCCAGGTGCAGCCCTGGCACCTGGTGGCCGCCAACCTGGTGCTCGGCCTGGTGAACGCCTGCGACGCGCCGGCGCGGCAGTCGATCCTCATCCGCCTGGTCGGCGGCAAGGCCGACCTGGTGAACGCCATCGCGCTCAACTCGATCATGATGAACGGCGCGCGCTTCATCGGTCCGGTCGCCGCTGGCGCGCTGATCGCGGCCTTCGGCGAGCGCTGGGGCTTCGGCCTCAACGTCTTCACCTACCTCGGCATGGTGTTTGCGCTATCGCGCATGCGCCTCGCGCCGGCGCTGCACGGCGCGCCCGAGGCGGGCCTGCTCGCCCAGCTCGCCGCCGGGGCGCGCTACGCGTACGGGTTCCTGCCCTCGCGCTGCGCGTTGCTGCTCCTCACCGCGATCAGCCTCAGCGTGAACTCCTACGCCGCGCTGATGCCCTGGTTCGCCCGCGAGGCCTTCGGCGGCGACTCGGGCGTGCTCGGCCTGATGCTGAGCGCCGCCGGCTTTGGCGCGGTATCGGGCATGGTGTACCTCGCCTCGCGGCCGGGCATCCGCGGCCTGTTCCGCGTCATCGGCTGGACCGCGACGCTCGCCGGCGCGGCGCTGATCGTGTTCTCGCTCAGCGCGACGCTATGGCTTGCGCTGCCCTCGCTTTACTTCGTCGGCATGGGGCTCATGCTCACCGCCGCCTCGACCAACACCGTCCTGCAAAGCATCGTGCCCGACGAGCTGCGCGGACGCGTGGCCTCGCTCTACGTCATGTCGTTCCTCGGCATGACGCCGCTCGGCGCCCTCGCCTCGGGCTGGGCGGCGGGGCACATCGGACCGCCCGTAACGCTGGCGATCTGCGGCACGGTCGCGCTCGTCGCGGCGGCGGTCTACGCCTGGAAGCTGCCGGCGATCCGCAAGGAGATCCGGCCGGTCTACGAGCGTCTAGGGGTAATCGACCCGGCTCACTGATTCGGGGTCACTGATATGGCCGTACGCCCGTGCCGATGAAGGGCGGCTGGCGACCGACCAGGCTCTCCAGCAGGATCAGCTCGGCGTCGGTGTGGTTGAGTACCGGCGCCTGCATCAGCATCTGCGGCGAGCCCGCCGGCATGATGTAGCGCGGCGACTCGTGGTGCGAGGTGCGCACCGTTTCCGCGGCGGATGGGTCGCTCGCCGGCGCAAGCACCGTCTCGCCGTAGCAGGTACAGGCGTAGGTGCGGCTCGGGTCGACCTCGATGTAGATGCCGGTGCCGCGGATGCCGATGTTCGCGGTCGGGGTGCGGATCTCCTTGCGCTCTCCCGACGCAAACACGGACAGCACGGCGCCCGTGACGATGCGCAGGCCGTTCGCCACCAGCGACACCTCGGTGTTCTCGCGCACCATGAAGGCGTCGCGCGCCGAGACGAAGACGATCTCCGAGCCGCGCTGCGCACGCACAGTGTCGCCGGCGCGCAACTCGGCGCCGCGCTGCGCTGGCGCGCCGTTCACCTGCACCTCGCCTTGCAAGCGGTAGACCCCCTTCTCCAGGCGCCCCTGCGCGAGCGCATCCCGCACCAGGAAAAGCGCCGCCGCGCCTTGAAGGAGCGCGCGGCGCTTCATATCAGGTAAATGCGGCTAGGCAACCGCGTAGTTCAGGCGCTCGGCGCGACTCGGCCAGGAGGTGTCGAACTGCCAGCCGTGCTGCGCCTCGAGGCGCAGGCGGAAGGCCTGCTCGAGATCGCGCGCCGGCACCGCCACGCACTGCGCCGGAAAGCGTGCAAGGAAGCTCGAGGCAATGAGCGCGCAGTCGCCGACGACCTTCACCGCGCCCTCGCCGATGCGGCGGCCGTGCAGCCAGAGCGCCCCGGCCTCGACATAGGCCGGCAGGCCGAACTGTCGGTAGGTGGCGGCGGCGGGCGCCGCGGCCCAGGCGAACCAGCGCAGGCGGCGGCCGGGCATCAGCTTGAACGGCGCGATCAGTCCGAACAGGTGGGACGCTTCGCCCGGCGCCCAGGCGAGGATCGGCGCCGCGCAGCCGTCTTGCGCCTGCGCGAGCTGCGCGCAGGCGGCGTCGAACTCGGCGGGCCCGGATGAACCGAGCCGGATCCAGCGCGCCATCATGCGGCTGATTATTTCATAATTGGCCAATTACATTCAGGAGCGCGGCGATGATCCCGATGAGCACCAAGGAGATCAAGGATTTCTGGCACGGTTTCTGCGAGCGCCAGAAAGTTCCCGCGGATTTGCGCGCCCAGGGTGACAAGAAAATCGACGAGGATCCCGAGCACTGGGCCGACCACACCATGTGGGAGCTCCTCGACGCCGTCAAGGGCAAGTAGACCCTTAGAGCTCGATATCCTCGCGAATCGCGGCGATTCCCGCCGCGGCGCACGCTTCATCCGCTTTCCCGCCGGGCGCGCCCGACACGCCGATCGCGCCGAGCAGCGAGCCGCCCGCCTCGATCATCAGCCCGCCCGCCACCGCGGCGACGCCGGGGCGGTCGCGGATGCCGCTCTGCGGCTTGCCGGGCTGCGTGGCGTCGGCCAGCTCGGCGGTGCTGGTGCGGAAGCTGACTGCGGTCCAGGCTTTGGCTTGCGCCAGGTCGAGGGTGTGAGGGCCGGCGAAGCGGTCGCGCAGCAGCACCTGCGTCACGCCCATGCGATCGACCACCGCGACCGTCGCCTGGTACCCGCCGTCGCGGCACTTCTTCTGAGCCGCCTGCGCCGCTTTCAAGGCGGTTTCAGGGGTGAGAATTTTCTGGGTGAAGGTCGCTTGCGCGAATACCTGAAAAGCAAAAACGAAGCTTAGGAAACCCCAGGCCCCCCTCACTTCTTCCTCATGAAGAAGGTGAACTCCTTGTCAGCCTCGCCGTGCTGCAGCAATTGGTGCCCGGTCTGCTTCGAGAACGCCTGGAAGTCCTTCACCGCGCCCGGGTCGGTGGCGACCACTTTCAGCACCTGCCCGGACTGCAGATCGCTCAGGGCCTTCTTGGTGCGCAGGATGGGCAGCGGGCAGTTGAGGCCGCGCGTGTCGAGCTCCTTGTCGAAGTCCATAAAGTATTATGCCGCATGGACAAACCGGCGCCGGAAGCGGCGGCGAGCTGGCTCGTGACGGTGGCGCTGCTGCCGACCGAGGATCCGGCTTCGCGCATGCGCGTGCTGCGCACGCTCGAGTCGCTCGGCGCCGCGGTGATGCGCGAAGGCGTCTACCTGCTGCCCGACACGCGCGCCAACCGCCAGGCGCTCGAGGCGCTCGGCCAGTACATCGCGAAGAGCGCCGGAGTCGCGCACGTGCTGCAGGTCGCCGCCGCCTCGCCCGAGCAGCAGCGCGGATTCCAGCGCATGTTCGACCGCAGCACGCGCTACGGGGAACTGATCAAGAACGTGGAGGCGCTGCGCGTCGGCTTCGGCCATTCCGACCCCAGCGCGATTGCGAGCGTGCTGCACAAGCAGCGCCGCGAGCTCGAGACCATCGTCGCCCTCGACTTCTTCCCGAACGAGATGCGCACCCGCGCGGAGAAAGTGCTCGCCGAGACCGACGCCGCGGTGAGGAAGCTCATGTTCCCGGGACACACCCAGACCGGCGTCGGCCCCGGCGAGCGCCTCACGCAGCGCACCTGGGTAACCAGGAAGCCGCTGTGGGCCGACCGCCTCGCCTGCGCCTGGCTGATCCGACGCTTCGTCGACCCGGAGGGCACCGTGGTGTGGCTCGACAAGTCGCAGCCGGTGCAGGCCAACGCGCTCACCTACGGCTTCGACGGCGCGCACTTCGCGAACAGCGAGAGCCGCGTCACCTACGAGGAGATGCTGGCGCAGCTCGGCCTGGGCAAGAACCCGGCGCTCGCGCGCATCGGCAGCATCGTGCACTTCCTGGAGGCCGGCGGGACAGCGGTGCCGGAAGCGGCCGGCGTGCAGACCCTGCTGCAGGGCGCGGTGAGGCGCTCGCAGAACGAGGAGCAGCTTCTCAGCGAGGCGGAAAAGACCTTCGACCTGCTCTACGAGGCTTACTTCGAAGCGCCCAAGGCGAGGAGCGCTTGAAGCCGCGCTAGAGGCAGCCCGCCCCGCGCCTAGCGCTTCATGTCCTTCATTTCCTGCGTGTGCTGATTGCGCAGCTCCTTCAGCCGCGCGTCGATCACCGACAGCTGGTAGAAGTCGCCGTCGCCTGCCGAGCGCGCGAGCGTCAGCTGCTCGATCGCCGCCGGCAGCGAGCCTTGCAGCGCGTAGTACTCGGCCTGCGCCTGGTGCTGCAGCAGGCGCTTGCCGAGGGCCTCGTAGGTGCGCGACTGCAGCGAGAGCAGGCGCGGGTCGTGCGGGTAGGTGCGCACTGCGTCGGCGAGCTGCGCCGAGGCCTCCGGGCTGCGGCCCGCGTCGAGCAGCGCCGCGACATGCGCGTACAGCACCGGCCGCGAGTACGGATAGCGCGCCCGCGCCTGAGCCAGCAGCCCGGCCGCGCCGGCGTTGTCGCCCAGCGCCTGCTTCACCCGCGCAGCGAGGGTCTCCACCATCGGCCCGGCGAGGCCCGCCTTGCGCAGCTGCGCCAGCTCGGCGTCCGCCTCCTTCGCACGGCGCGCACGCACCAGCGCCTCGGTGAGGCCGTAGCGCGCCGCCGCCTGGCTCACGTAGCGGCCGTCGCGCAGCGCGTTCTCGAAGTGCTCGACCGCGTCGCGCGCGTCGCCGCCGTCGGCGCGCAGCTTCGCCCGCACCAGCTGGAAGTCGGGATTGTCGAGGTGCTGCTTGTAGTGCAGGTTCGCGGCGCGGTTCTGCGCGTCGGCGATGCGCTCCGGGTTGAGCGGGTGCGTGCGCAGGTAGCCCGGCATGTTGCCGTCGTCGCCGATGCGCGTGGCGCGCTGCATCCGCTCGAAGAACACCGGCATCGCCGCCGGGTCGAAGCCGGCCGCGGCGAGCGTCTGCATGCCGAAGCGGTCGGCCTCGCGCTCGAAGTCGCGCGAATAGGCGAGGCTCGCCTGCACCGCGGCGCCCTGCACCGCGGCGGTGGCGCCGGCGGCGAGGTCGGGCCGCGAGCGGCCGAGCAGCAGCGCCGCGGCGATCGCCGCCAGCATCGGGATCTGCATCTGCTGCTGCTGGTTGATCATGCGCGCGATGTGGCGCTGGGTGACGTGCGAGATCTCGTGGCCGAGCACCGAGGCGAGCTCCGACTCGGTCTCGGTGAGCGCTATCAGCCCGGTGTGCACGCAGACGAAGCCGCCGGGCAGGGCGAACGCGTTGATGACCGGGTCGCGCAGCGCGCAGAACTCGAAGTCCTGCCGCGCGCCGGGCGCGTCCTGCACCAGCCGCCCGCCGAGCGTGTTGAGGTAGTCGTTGACTTCCGGGTCGTCGATGTACGCCGGGTCGCGGCGGATGTCGCGCATGATGCTCTCGCCCAGGCGCCGCTCGACCTGCGGCGACATCGTCGCGTCGCCCGAGCCGAGGTCGGGCAGCGTAGTTTGCGCCAGCGCCCGCGGCAGGACCGCCGCCGTTAGCACCGCAACGAGAAGTGCCTTTCCGCGCATGTGTTTATGATAGCGCCCGGCCATGCCAGGTTCCGTGAAGAAACGCAGTCCGCGCCTCTCCCGGCGTCTTTCCCACTTCGATCGACGGGGCGCGGCGCATATGGTAGACGTCGGCGAGAAGGCCTCTACCCACCGGGTCGCGGTCGCCTCGGGACGCATCCGCATGCGCCCTGCGACGCTGCGCCTGGCGGCCGCCGGCAAGGCGAAGAAAGGCGACGTGCTCGGGGTCGCGCGCCTCGCCGCGATCCAGGCCGCGAAGCGCACCCCGGAGCTCATCCCGCTCGCCCATCCCCTCGCGCTTACCCGCGTTTCAGTTGATTTTTCTTTGAATAAAAAACAATCGTCAATCGAGCTGACGGCCCGCGTCGAGTGCCGCGGACCGACCGGCGTCGAGATGGAGGCGCTCACCGCCGCGGCGGTCGGCTTGCTCACGATCTACGACATGCTGAAGGCGGTCGACCGCGGCATGATGATCGGGCCGATCAGGCTGGAGGAGAAGCGCGGCGGCAAGTCGGGCGCGTTTCGCCGCTAAAATAGCGCCATGAACCTGCTTCGCAGAAAGACCCTGCTCGGCGCGACCGCCGCGCTGCTGCTGAAACCCTTCGCAGCGCTCGCCGCCTGGAACAAGGACGCCTTCGGCGCGAAGACGCCGGCCGACGCGCTGAAGAGCCTCGGCGTCGCCGGCGCGCAGCCGAGCAAGGACCTCGTCATCGACGCGCCGCAGATCGCCGAGAACGGCGCGGTGGTGCCGATCGAGATCGAGAGCCGCATTCCCGGCACCACTTCGCTCACCGTGCTGATCGACAAGAACCCCTTCCCGCTCAACAGCCGCTTCACCTTCCTCGACGGCGCGCTGCCCTTCGTCAAGCTGAACGTGAAGATGGGCGAGACCTCGGAGGTGCGCGTGCTCGCGCAGGCGGGCGGCCGCTACTACGCGGCGAGCCAGGAAATCAAAGTGACCATAGGTGGATGCGGCGGCTGAGCCGCCTTGGCGGTTGCTCGGCTTAAGGAGAAGAGATGGCAGGACCGATGAAGATGCGCGCGACGCTCGGCCAGGGCTACACCGACGTGCGCGTGCTGATGACGCACCCGATGGAAACCGGCCTGCGGAAGGACGCCGACGGCAAGATCGTGCCGGCGCACTTCATCCAGACCATCACCGTCCGGCGCAACGGCAAGACGGTGGTCGAGGCCGAGACCAGCCAGGCCGTCGCGCGCAACCCGGTGTTCACCTTCCGCATCAAGGGCGGCGCGAAGGGCGACAAGATCGAGGTGAGCTGGACCGACACCGAGAACGACGGCAACAAGACGGAGGCGGTGGTCGCCTGATGCGGTATCTGGTTTTTCTCTGGATCGGTCTGGCTTTCCAGGCGTCCGCGCAAGACGCCAAGAAGGAGATCCAGCGCTACCAGCAGATGATCGCCGAAGGCAGCCCGGTCGAGCTGTTCGAGCTCGAGGGCGAGACCCTGTGGAAGAAGCCGCAGGGCCCGCGCAACGTGTCGCTCGAGAAATGCGACCTCGGCCAGGGGGCGGGCGTGCTGAAGGGCGCCTACGCCAGGCTGCCGCGCTACTTCAAGGACGCCGACCGCGTCATGGATCTCGAGGCGCGGCTGCTCTACTGCATGACGACGTTGCAGGGCCGCAGCCGCGACGAAGCCACCAAGCGCGTGTTCGGCAACGACGACCGGCCTTCCGAGATGGAGTCGCTCTCGGCGTACATCGCCGCGCAGTCGCGCGGCGTGCCGATGGCCGCCGGGGCCTCTCACCCGAAGGAGAAGGCCGCCTACGCGCTCGGCCGCGAGCTGTTCTTCCACCGCGCCGGGCCGTGGGACTTCGCCTGCGCGAGCTGCCACGGCGTGGCGAACCAGCGCATCCGCATGCAGGAGCTGCCGGCGCTCGCCGAGCCGAAGTACGCGCGGCCGGTGATGGCGACCTGGCCCGCCTACCGCGTCTCCAACAGCCAGTTCAAGACCATCGAGTGGCGCATGAACGATTGCTACCGGCAGATGCGCATGCCCGAGCCGGTCTTCGCCTCCGACGCCGCCATTGCGCTGATTACGTTCCTGACTGTAAATGCCAAGGGCGAGCCGTACCGCGGACCCGGAACGAAGAGATGAGAAAAGTACTCCTCCTGGTCGGTTTTTTCTTTGTTACCTCCGCATTCGGCGACGACGTCGAATCGGTCTTGAAGCGCGACTTCAAGGCGCGCGGACAGGCGACGATGGACCGCATCCCGCAGGACGCGCTGCAGCGCCTGTGCACGGAGGCGCACGACAAGCCGCCCGCCGCGCTCGCCAAGGAGCTCGAAGCCGACCAGATGAAGACCGTCGCCTACCCGACGGGCAGCCTGATCGGCGACTGGAAGGCGGGCGAGCGCATCGCGCAGGGCGGGCGCGGCCTCACCTGGAGCGACAAGCCGGGCGGGCCGAACGACGGCAGCTGCTACAACTGCCACCAGATCGGCCCGCAGGAAGCGTCCTACGGCACCATCGGCCCGAGCCTGCTCGGCTTCGGCAAGAAGCGCGGCAGCGGCGAGGACGCGCAGCGCTACGTCTACGGCAAGATCTACAACGCCAAGGCCTACAACCTCTGCTCGCAGATGCCGCGCCTCGGCTACTCCGGCACGCTGAGCGCCGAGCAGATCCGCGACCTCGTCGGACTGCTGCTCGACCCGGCCTCGCCGGTCAACCGCTAAGAGCCGGGCGCGCGGCGCGCCCCTCCATGGATCGCCGCGAATTCCTCAAGCTCCTCTCCCTCGCCACTGCGGCCGGCGCCGGCCTGCGGCCCGGACAGTCCGAAGCGCAGGCAGCCGACGCCCTCTACCGGGTTCCGCGTTACGGCAACGTCTCGCTGCTCCACATCACCGACACGCACGCGCAGCTCCTGCCGACTTATTTCAGGGAGCCTGAAGGAGAGGACTTTCTAAAGAAATACCGTTTGCAGCGCGGCAGCCGCCCGGCCTATGCGCACACCCACCTCGACTACGAGACCCTCGCCCGGCGCTACGGCAAGATCGGCGGCTTCGCCCACCTCGCGGCGCTGCTCAAGCGCCTGCGCGCCTCGCGCCCCGGCGCGCTGACCCTCGACGGCGGCGACAGCTGGCAGGGCTCGGCCACCTCGCTGTGGACCCAGGGCGCCGACATGATCGGCGCGCAGCGCCTGCTCGGCGTGCACTTCTCGACCGGCCACTGGGAGTTCACCTACGGCGCCGCGCGCGTGCGCAGCGCGGTAGAGCGCGAGCTGACGCCGATGGAGTTCCTCGCGCAGAACGTGCGCACCGCCGATTTCGAGGAGCCGGTGTTCAAGCCCTACGCGCTGCGCCTGGTCAACCACCAGCCGGTGGCGATCATCGGCCAGGCCTACCCGTACACGCCGATCGCCAATCCGCGCCATCTCGTGCCGAACTGGACCTTCGGCATCCAGGAGAAACGCCTGCAGGGCGTCATCGATCAGGCGCGCGGCAAGGGCGCGCGCGCGGTGGTCCTCCTTTCGCACAACGGCCGCGACATCGACCTCAAGCTCGCCTCGCGCGTGCGCGGCCTCGACGCGATCCTCGGCGGCCACACCCACGACGCCTTGCCCGAGCCGGTGAAGATCGGCGCGACGCTCGTCACCAATGCCGGCTGCAACGGCAAATTCGTCGGCGTCCTCGACCTGCAGGTAGGCAGCAGCGGCGTCACGGGTGCCCGCTATCACCTCCTCCCCGTCTTTTCCAATCTGATACCTCCGGACGCTGAAATGGCGAGGTATGTGGAGAAGGCAAGGCAGCCGTTCGAGAAAAAACTGAGCGAGCCCCTCGCGGTCACGGAGGGCACGCTCTATCGTCGCGGCACCTACAACGGCAGCTTCGATCAGCTGATCCTCGACGCGCTGCTGGCGCAGAAGCAGGCGCAGATCGCCTTCTCGCCCGGCTTCCGCTGGGGCACTACGCTGCTCGCGGGCGACACCATCACCTTCGAGCAGCTGATGGACCAGACCGCGATCACCTATCCGCAGGTCACGCTCAACGCGCTCACCGGCGCGCAGATCAAGTCGATCCTGGAGGATATCGCCGACAACCTGTTTCACCCCGACCCCTACCTGCGCCAGGGCGGCGACATGGTGCGCGTGGCCGGCATGAGCTACGCGGTGAACCCCGCCGCCGCGATCGGCTCGCGCATCTCGGACATGAGGCTGGGCGGCGAGCCGATGGGCGCCGACAAGTCCTTCAAGGTCGCCGGCTGGGCCTCGGTGCAGGAAGGCGTGACCGGCGAGCCGGTCTGGGACCTCGTCGGCCGGCACCTGCGCGCGCTGAAGACGATCCCGGCGCCGACGGTTAACCAGCCCCGCGCCGCGCGCGTTAAGGAGTAGCATGCGGCCCATCAAACGCTTCCTGCCACTCGGCCTGGTGATCCTCGCGCTCGCCGCGGCGTGCGCGGGCGGCTGGTACTGGACACGCGCCAAGCCCGGCGCCGGCGAGGTGCGCTACCGCACCGCCAAGGTCCAGCGCGGGCCGATCGCGGCGCTCGCTTCCGCGAGCGGCACGCTGAATGCCGTTTCCATCGTGCAAGTCGCGCCGCCCATCCCCGGCCAGGTGAAGGACATCCTGGCCGACTTCAACACGCCGGTGAAGAAAGACCAGGTGCTGGCGCGCCTCGACGCGGCGGCCTTCGAGCTGCGCGCGAGCCAGGCGCGCGCCGACGTCGACGCGGCGCGCAGCGCGCTCGGGCTCTCGCGCGCCAACGCGGCGGCCGCCGAGGCCGAGGCGGCGCGCCTGCGCGCGGCCGAGCGCGATGCCGAGCGCGAGCTCGGGCGCAAGAAGCCGCTCGCCGAGAAGAGCTTCATCTCGCCGGCGGAGTGGGACCGCACCAAGGCGGCGCTCGGCGCCGCCCGGGACAACGCCAAGGCGGCCGAGGCGCAGCTGAACGGCGCGCACGCGCGGCTCGCCGCGGCGGCGACCCACATCAAGCAGCGCGAGGCGCTCGCCAGCCAGGCGCAAGCCGAGCTCGAGCGCACCGTGATCCGCGCGCCGGTGGACGGCACGGTGATCCTGCGCAACGTCGAGGCCGGGCAGAGCGTGGCGCCGGGCCGCCAGGCCGCCGCGCTCTTCACCATCGCGCAGGATCTCCACATGATGCAGCTCGACGCGGCGATGAGCACGGCCGACGCCGCGCACCTGCGCGAAGGCCAGCAGGCGAGCTTCGCCGTCGACGCGCTGCCGCGGCGCCGCTTCACGGGCACGGTGCGCGAGATCCGCCGCTCCGCGGCGACGGAGGAGGCGTCCGGCTATACCGTCGTGATCGCGGTGCCCAATCCCGACCTCGCCTTGCTGCCGGGCATGGCGGCCAAGGTCAGCATCACGCTCGACAGCCGCGCCAGCGCCCTCAAGCTGCCGAACGCCGCGCTGCGCTTTCGGCCTGCTTCTGATCCGGATGGCGGGCGCGTGTGGATGTTCCTCGAAGGCGAGCTGGTGCCGGTCGAGGTGCGGCTCGGCATCAGCGACGGCGCCTTCACCGAGATCGTCGCCGGGCCGCTCGCCGCGGGCGACGAGGTGGTGGTGGGCGCCGCGCAGGCTGCGCAGTAGTCCGCGACCCCGCGCTGTAACCCCCGCAAGGTCGACGCTCGGGCCGCAGGTACACTTCGGCCATGGCGTCGTGTCTGGTCCTGGGAGGGGGCGGCTTCATCGGCTCGCATTTGGCAGAGGCGCTGCTCTCCGCCGGGCACCGCGTGCGGCTTTTCGAGCGTCCGCACCTCATGGCGCTGACCGCGCCCGCAACCGCTGCGAAGGCGGAGATCGTCACCGGCGACTTTCTCAACTACGGCGACCTCGCGCGCGCGCTGTCGGGTATCGAGGTGGTGTTCCACCTCATTTCCACCACCCTGCCCAAGCCGTCCAATGACAACCCGGTGTATGACGTCGAGACCAACCTGGTCGGCTCGCTTCGCCTGCTCGAGCTCTGCCGGGCGCACCGCGTGCGCAAGGTCGTTTTCAGCTCTTCCGGCGGCACGGTGTACGGCGTGCCGGCCACCGTCCCGATCGCCGAGGCCCATCCGACCGAGCCGCTCTGCTCCTACGGCATCCAGAAGCTCGCCATCGAGAAATACCTCCAGCTCGAGCACGCCCTGCACGGACTCGACTATTGCATCCTGCGGCCGTCGAACCCTTACGGCGAGCGCCAGCGCACCGACGTCGCGCAGGGTGCGATCGCGGTGTTCCTCGAGCGCGCGCTGCGCGGCGAGCCGATCGAGATCTGGGGCGACGGCTCCGTCGTGCGCGACTACGTCTACGTCGGCGACGTCGCCGAGGCGTTCGTGCGCGCGGTCTCCTACGAAGGCGCGCAGCGCGTCTTTAACGTCGGCTCGGGTACCGGCACCAGCCTGAAAGAGCTGATCGAGAAGATCGGCGCCCTGCTCGGCCGCAAGCCGGCAGTCGACTACCGGCCGGCGCGGCGCGTCGACGTGCCGATCAACGTTCTCGACTCCTCGGCCGCAGCCCGCCACCTCGGCTGGCGGGCGCGCACCCCGCTCGCGCAAGGCCTGCAGCGCACCTGCGACTGGATGCGCGCCGCGCGGTGAAAATCGCGCTGATCAGCCACTACTACCCGGCGCATCGGGGCGGCGTCGAACGCATCGCAGGCCAGCTCACGGAGCGGCTCGCGCGCGGCGGCGGGTTGCAGTTCGAATGGCACGCGAGCGACTGCGATCCGGCGCCGGCCCCGGCAGCAGGCATCGCCTGCGCGCCCGCTCGCAGCTGGAACGGCATCGAGCGCGGGCTCGGCCTGCCCTACCCGCTCTGGTCGCCGGCCGCGCTGCGCAAGCTCCTCCGCGCGGTGCGCTCGGCCGACGTGGTCCATCTGCACGACTGCCTGTACCTGCCGAACGTCGTCGCTTATCTCGGCGCGCGAATCGCGCGGCGGCCGGTGCTCGTCACGCAGCACGTCGGCTGGGTACCCTACCGCAATCCGCTGCTGCGCCTCGCGCTCGCGCTCGCCAACCGCGCGCTCGGCAACCTCGTACTCGGCGGCGCCTGCCGCGTCGTCTTCGAGAGCGACGCGGTGCGGCGCTACTTCGCGCGCTTCGTACGCTTTCGCGCCGCGCCCGAGCTGGTGGCGAACGGGGTCGACACGCAGGTCTTCGCTCCCGCCGATCCCGCCGCGCGGCGCAGGCTGCGGGCGGCCTTGGGCGCGGACGAGGCGACGCCGCTGCTCCTCTTCATCGGCCGCTTCGTCGAGAAAAAAGGCCTGCCGATACTCGGCGAGCTCGCCGCGCGCTTTCCGCGCGCGCGCTGGATCCTCGCCGGCGCCGGGCCGGTCGATCCCGCGCGCTGGCAGCGACCGAACGTGCAGGTGATCCACGCGCCGCGGCCCGACGAGATCGCGCCGCTCTATCAGGCCGCCGACCTGTTCGTGCTGCCGAGCGTCGGCGAGGGCCTGCCGCTCGCGGTGCAGGAAGCGATGGCCTGCGGCACGCCGGCGCTGGTCGGCGACGAGACCGCCGCAGCGTGCCCGCCGCAGGCCGAGGCGCCGATCCTGCACGAGCCGACCGGCGCCAGCGACGACGCGGCGCGCTGGGCGGCGCGGCTCGAGCGCCTGCTCGCCGACCCGGCCGCGCTCGCCGCGCTGCGGCCGCGCGTCGCCGCCTTCGCGCGCCGCGAATGGGCCTGGGAGCGCTGCGTCGAGCGCTACGCAGCGCTGCTGCGCGAGTGCGCAGCCGCGCGATGAGGCGCGCGCTTTTCGATCCGCGCGCGGCCGCGCTCGCCGTCGCCGCCGTCAGCGGTGCGATGGCGCTCTATGTCCTCGCCTACACCGAATATCCGTATCCGATCTGGCGCGGCCTCATCTTCCAGTACCTCCTGCGCCATCAGGACCTCGCCGGTCTCGCGCTCGTCGCCGCGCTCGCCCTCGGCGCTTGTCTGCCGGCGACGCACCAGCCGGCGCTCGCCTTCGTGGAAAAGCTCGGCGAGCGCCCCTGGCTCGTTGCGCTCGTCGCTTTTCTGGCGCTTTGCGCCGGTATGCTGCTGCTCGCGCACGGCCATGCGCTCGCCGGCGACGAGTACCTGACGCTGATGCAGAGCCGCATCTTCGCCGCCGGGCACCTCACGGGCCAGTACCCGCCGGACCTGCTGCCGTGGCTGATGCCGGACCACTATCGCTACCGCTGGATCATGGTCTCGGCGAACGGCGGCATCGCGGCGACCTATTGGCCCGGCTTCGCCCTGGTCCTCACGCCCTTCACGCTACTCGGCGCCTCCTGGGCCTGCAATCCCGCGCTTGCCGCGCTCTCGCTGGTGCTGATGGCGAAGCTGGCTGGCCGTCTCGCCGGGGGCCCCCAGGCGAGCGGCTGGGCGATGCTCTTCGCGCTCGCCTCGCCGGGCTTCGCTGGCCTTGCGCTGTCGTACTTCTCGATGACCGCGCACCTCCTTGCCAGCCTGGCCTTCGCCTGGCTGCTGCTCGAGCCGACGCCGCGGCGGCTGGTCGGCGCAGGGCTGGTCGGCTCGGCTGCGCTGCTCCTGCACCAGCCGGTGCCGCATATGCTGTTCGCCGCACCCTGGCTGGTCTGGCTCGCGCTTCAGCCGCGCGGGCGGCGCAATCTCGCGCTCATCGCGCTCGGCTACCTGCCCGGCGTCGCCGGCGGCGTCGCCTGGGCGGCATTCCTGCGCGAGATGCACGGGTTCATCATCGCGGCGCCGTTCGCTTCCGACGGCGAGCTCGGCAACCGCATCGGCAACCTAATCTGGTACTGGCAGATGCGCACGAGCTGGATCTTCGAGGCGCCCGCCGGCTACGCGATCGGCGCGCGCCTCGGCGAGCAGGTACGGCTGTGGGCGTGGGCCGCGCCCGGGCTGCCGCTCCTCGCCGCGGCCGGCTGGTGGATGAGCCGCCGGGAGCGCGCGCTCAATCTGCTCGCGCTTTCCTTCGGCGCCACGGTGCTCGGCTACTTCCTCGTGCGCTTCGACCAAGGCTACGGCTGGGGCGCGCGCTATGTGCATCCGGCGTTCGGCGCGCTGCCCGTTCTGGCCGCCGCGGCAATGGCGCGCCTGAAGGATCGCCCTGAGGGGGCGGCGCTGCGCGGCTGGGCGGCCGCCGCGGCGGCTGCGAGCCTCGTCTTCGCCACCGCGCTGCGCGGCGGACAGATCGAGGCCTTCATGGCCGAGCACCTTTCACACCGGCCGCCCTATGTCAGCGGCGAGCGCCAGGTGGTGCTCATCAAGCATGACGTCGACTACTACTTCGACTGGGATCTGGTGCAGAACGACCCATTCCTGCGCTCGCCTACCCTCGTGCTACTCAGCCGTGGCGCCGAGGAGGACGCGCGGATGATGGCCGGGCGCTTCCCGCGTGCGCGGCGCGTCTACCAGGGACTGTACGGCGAGGTCTGGACGCTGGACTGAACGGGCGGCGGCATCAGATGCAGCCGGTACCAGGTCCCTCGCTCCCCGCTGCCTCTCGGCGAGAGCGCCTCGAGCGTACGGCCGTAGTGGATGCTGAGATGGCGCTGCAGCACGTGCAGCTGCCAGTAGTCGGCGATCAGGTCGAGATCCTTGCCTGCGAGCAGCACCGCGATCACGTCGCCCTCGCCGGTCGCGTCGCGCAGGGTCTTCAGCGCATAGGGCGCATAGGTGTGCACGGCCAGTGGATAGAGGCGAAGCGGGCAGCCGTCGCGTTGCGCCGAGAGCGGCCGGTAGAGCTCCTCGTAGGCGAGGCGCTCACCCCATACGACGTATAGCCCATCGCGCGGCAGGTTGCACAGCCGCGCACGCTGGTCGAGCTCCTCCGTGCGGTCGCCGGCGTTGCGCACGCCCAGCGCGGCCGCGAGCGCGAGCACCACGGCGACGGCGACCGCCGCTTCGCTCCGCGTCGCGCCGGCCGGGCGCGCGGCGAGCGCGAAAAGCAGGATGCCGGCGAGGAGCGGAATGTAGATGCGCATGGTGTTCGGCCGGCCGAGCACCAGCAGCGCGACCATCAGCACCGCGAAGCCGGCGAGCGACCACCAACCCGCGCGCGTGCGCGCGCGCCAAACCGCGCAGGCGGCGAGCAGAAGCGGCGCGAGGAACGATTCGTTGGCGAAGGGCGCCGCGAACTCGGGCAGGCGCTGCACGTTCGACCACCACCACGCCGGTAGCGAGACGAAGCGGGTGAGCTCGAGCAGCCGGGCCGGCGGGAAGATGCGCGGGTCGGCGAAGAACCAGCCCTCGACCATGATCAGGTCGTTCGGCACGAAGCCTAGGCGCATCGCGTGCAGCGGGTCGTGCATGAGGTATTGCCGCAGCCCGTAGTCGGTGAAGAGCATGCGCGCCGGCTGCATGTCCATGAACGGCTGCCATTCGGGCGCGGCGTAGAACGCCTGGTCGTAGAGGGCGCTCGCGCCGAGGAGCAACGCCGCGCCCGCCAGCACCGCCGCGGTTCGCCACCAGCCGGCGCGCGGCGCGCCTAGCGGCGGCGCCAGCCAGAAAGGCGCCGTGACCGCGAGCACGAGCGCCGTCTCTGCGGCGCGCACCATTCCCCCGGCGACGAGCAGCGCGCCGGCGAGCGCCGCCCCCGGCGCGGTGCGCGCCGTGGCGAGGACCAGCGCGCCGGCGAGCGCAACCAGGCCCGCGACCACGGTGAACTGCGGGTACAGCGCCGCCGGCCCGAACACCGCCAGCAGGGCGGCCGCCGCGAGCGGCGTCGGCGCGCCGGCGCGCCAAAGGAAGCGCGCCGACACCGCGCCGGCGAGGGCCAGCAGCGCATACGTCATCAGGTCGTAGGCGCGGAACCCCCACGGCGTGCCGAGCGCACCGAGCAGCCTGCCGTAGGCGACCGAGAGGTAGAAGGTGCCCGGGCTCGGCGCTTCGGCGATGCCGTAGCCGTGCACGATCATCGCCATCATGGGATCGTCGACGGTCTGCCAGTAGGGATGGCCGAGCGCGAACGGCAGCAGGAGCGCCGCGGCGAGGGCTGCGCCTACGGCGAGCGCGGCGCGACCGCCTGCGCCCATCACCGCCGCCAGACTTTGCGCACGATGGTAAAGGGCCGGCGCTTGGTCTCGACGAACATCTTCGACAGGTAGATGCCGATCACGCCGAGAAACGAGATCATCAGGCCGCCGAGAAGCCAGACCGACGCGATGACCGAAGTCCAGCCCGCCGGCTGCGACACCAGCCACCAGCGCAGGAAGACGTAGACCAGGTAGCCGACGGCGAGGGCCGAGATCGCCGCGCCGAAGTAGAAGATGGCGATCAGCGGCAGGTTGCTGAACGAGGTGATCGAGTTCACCGCCAGCGTGAGCTTGCGCCGCAGCGTATAGGTCGACTGGTTGCCGTGGAAGCCCTTGCGCACCGCGAGCGGCACCTGCTCGAAGCCGGCCATCGACCACAGGCCGGGCAGGAACAGCTCGCGCTCGCGGAAGCGCAGCAGGCTCCGCACGTAGCGCCGCGTCATCAGGCGCGCGGTGAGCATGTTGGGCGCCACCGGCTGCGGCGACAGGCGGTTGAACAGCCACCAGAACAGCTCGCCCGAGGCGCGCTCGAACCACCGGCCTTTGCGCGCCACCTGCACGCCGTACACCACATCGCAGGCGCGGTGCTCCATCTCGGCGGCGAACTGCGTCAGCAGCTCTGGCTCCTCCTCGAGGTCGACGTCGATCAGGAAAACGCGCTCGCCGCGCGCGTAGGCGAGCCCGGTCATCATCGCCTTGTGGTGGCCGAAGTTGCGCGACAGGTCGACGCCGACCACGCGGGGGTCGGCGCGCTGCAGCTCGAGCACGCGCGCGAACGCGTCGTCGGGCGAGCCGTCGTTGACGAAGACGATCTCGAAGTCGTCGGTCAACGGCTGCGCGACGCGCACGATGCGCTCGTAGAACTCCCTCACGTACGGAGCCGAATGGAACAGCGTCGCGACGATCGACAGTTTCATGGGGCGCGGAGCATAGCAGAGCGCAGACGGAACAGGACCTCGAGCCGGTTCGGAAAAGCGGCGCCCATCGCGCCGCTCCTGTAGCGCGGCCCGACGACGCGCTCGGCGTCGCAGCGCGCCGCGTCGAACAGCGCGCGCCACTGCGCATCGGTCAGGTAGCGCGCCCACACCATGCCGCCGAAGGGCAGGTTGCCGATGAAGTCGAGCGCGGCGAGCCGCGCGTGGTCTAGCGCGGACGCCGCCAGGTGGTCCTTGATGACGATGCAGCGCCCGCCGGTGACGCGCACCGTTTCGGCGAGCAGCGGCGCGCGCGCCGCGAGCGGCACGTGGTGCAGCACGTTGCTGAAGATCGCGCAATCGAACGCGCCGTCGCCGTGCGGGATGCGCCTGCCGTCGAAGGTGGAGTGCGCGACGCCGAGGCCGGGCAGGAAGCGGTCGACCACGTCGATCGCGGTGACGTGCTTGCCCGGGAAGAAGCGCGCGATCGTCTCGCCGACCAGGCCGCTGCCCGCGCCGACGTCGATCACGCGGCACGGCCCTTCGGGCATCAGGGCGGCCAGGTCCTTCAGCTGCCGCAGCAGGTAGCGCGGGCGGCGCCAGCGGTAGACCGGCTGGCGCGCGGCGAGCGCGCGCTCGAGCTCGGCGTCCGGCGGGAACCATGCCGGCGCGGGCCGCGGCGCGAGCTCGGCGATCATGCCTGCCCCCGCTTCACGCGCAGCGCCCAGCGATTGGCGATCCAGTTGAAGAGGAACAGCAGCGCGGTGACGGCGGGCGCGGCGAGCGGCACCGGCACGCCCAGGAGGTCGACGAATACGTAGAGCCCCGCGAGCGACAGCGGATAATTCGCGCTCACGGTGGCGGCGTAGCGCGCGAAGGACGCGTGACCGCGCGCGGCACCCGGGAAGGTCCAGCGCGTATGCAGCACGTAGCCGAACACGGTCACCACCGCGAGCGACACCAGCGAGGAGACGAAATAGTGCCAGCCGGCGAAATCGCCGCCGATCATGATCACGTTGTGCAGCAGCGCGCAGGCGAGGCCGACGCCGAGAAAGCGGCCGATCGCCATCAGGGCAGCCGCCTGAAGAGCGCGACATAGACGCAGGCGTTGTCGTTCACCACTGCGCGCGGCGTGAGGCGATCCTCGAGCCAGGCCTTGAAGCTGAAGAGGCAGGCGGCCGTCGCCGCGAGCAGGCCGCCCGCCACCGGCAGGCGCCGCAGGAAGTGGCACAGGCCGACCGACCGCAGCACGGTGGTCCAGGCGAGCGGGCCGGCGACCGCCTGCATCGCCTGCAGCGCGAAGCCGCCCGCCTCCACCTCGCGCTTCAGGCCCTCGCCGGTCCAGCGGCGGTAGTCGCCTGGATGCGGGTGGTAGAGCCAGGCGCCGTGGGTCGAGAGCAGCAGCCAGCCTCCCGGTGCGAGCACACGATGCGCCTCGCCGAGGTAGCGCGGCACGTCCCACACGTGCTCGAGCACCTGGAACGAGGCGACGAGGTCGGCGCTCGCGTCGCCCGCGCCGAGGCGGCCGTCCGCGGCGATCGCCACCTCATGGCCGCCGTCCAGGTCGGCGCCGCTGTAGTGCGCCCCGGCGGCTGCGAACCAGCGCTCGTAGGGACGCTCGCCGCAGCCGAAATCGAGCACGCGTCGGCCCTTCAGCTCGAGCGGCGCGAGCGCCGCCCGGATCGCGTGCGCGAGCCCGCTCAGCACGTACCACTCGGGCTGCCAGGGACGCGGCGCGCTGCGGCTCGCATTCACCGGCGCAGGCCCTCGCGGCAGGCTTCGGCGAGCGGCGCCGGCACGCCGCTCTCCCAATCCTCGACGCGCCCGAGCGGGAAATGGCGCAGCTCGAAGAACGGCGCCAGCGCGAGCGCGCCGCCGCGCGTTTCGAGGCGCGCCTCCAGGCCGGCATAGTTGCGCGACCACTCGCTGCCCATGCGCTCGGTGACCGCGGTCTGTCCGCGGAACACGCCGGGGCAGCTCCTCTCCATGCGATCGAACAGCGTGGACATGCGTCGCTCCTCAGCCTGCTCCTCGGCGCTCCACGCGCCGGGACGCAGGCCGCACGATACCAGCGCCAGCGGCGGCGGCCGCAGGGAACTGTCCTCGGTGACCAGCAGGTTGGCAAAACCCGATAAGGCATCGTCGCGGCGCGGCCGCCAGGGGATGGCGAAGCAGTCATCCGGGTCGACGCGAAAGCCGTAGCGCAACAGCGTCGCGTCGTAGTTCTCGACCGTCTCCGCGCGCGGCCGGCCGTCGCGCTGCAGGCGCAGTGCGCGCCCGAGCGTGCGCACGCGGCCCGCGTGCCGCGCCTCGAGTGCCCGCAGGCGCTTGGCGCCCTGCTCGAGGCTGTGCTGGCCGCGCAGGTTGACGAAGGAGGAGTCCGGATGCAGGAACGGCGCGACCGCGGCCATCGACTGCGTCTCGATGGTGAGGTAGAGAGCCGCTTCGCGGCGTGCGCGCTCCGGCACCTGCCAGCCGAACCAGCGCTCCGACCAGCGGTCGACCATGAAGTAGCGTGTGGGCGAGATGAGCGCGCAGGCGGTCACCTGCGCGACGAGCAGCACGAGGAGCGCGCCGCGCGCGTAGCGGCCGAGCAGGCGCGCGGCGAGCAGCGCGGCGAGCGGTCCGGCGAGCAGCAGGAGGAGCAGGCCGTAGCGCGCGTTGCCCGAGGTCGCGAGCCAGAGCGCATAGGCGGCGGCGAAAAACCCAGCGAGCCGCAAGTCGAGCGGCGCCAGGGCGCGGCCGGGCGCGCCGGCGGGCCGCACGCGCCGTGCGATGGCGAGCGCAAGCAAGCCGAGGGCAAGGAGCACGAGCGCCGCGAAGCGCAGATCCGGTGCGCTGATCTCGGCGTAGGTCATGCTGTCGGGCGAAAGGATGCGCAGCGGGAACAGCAACGCGTCGCCGAGGCCGCGCGGCGCGAAGCGCTCGGCGCCGATGTTGATCGGCGGGAAATCGGGCGAGCGGAACCAGCCGTTGAAGAGCGGGAAGAACGGGTTGCCGAACGCGCGCCACAACGCGACGACGGTCGGTCCGGCCAGGGCCGCGACGGCGATCGTGCCGCCGGCGGCGTAGGCGGCGAGCGCGCGCCAGCGCAAGCCGAGAAGCGGCAGCGCCGCCAGCGCGAAGAGCGCGTTCGAGTACTTCAGCGCCGCGGCGGCGCCGAAGAGGAGGCCCGCAAGCGCGGCGCGGCGCGGCGCCGGCATCCCGCCTTCCCCGGCGAGCAGCAGCACGGCGCCCAGCATCGGCACGGTGAGCAGCGGGTCGAGGAAGGAGGTGCCGACGGTCGCGGCAAAGACCGCGCCGGCGGCGCCGAGGGCGGCGCCGAGCGCCGAAAGGAGCGCGCGCTCGCGCGGCGGCTGATCGGCAAAGAGGCGGCTCGCGAGCAGGTAGAGCAGCACGATATTGGCGGCGTGGACGAGCGCGAGCACGGCCGACACCACGGCGCTGTGCCAGCCGGCCGAGACCATCCAGTAGAACGGCAGGTACCCCAGCGGATTGAGATAGCTTTGCGCGCTGGCGGCGAAGTAGTCGCGCTCGAGGCCGCCGTTCAGGAATGCGTAGGCGACGTAGTAGTGATAGTGCAGCAGGTCCCAGTTGAGGTCCTTGCCGGCGTACAGCGTCCACACCACGGCGAGCAACGCCGCCGCGAGCGAGAAGCCGCGCGCGCCAAGCAGCGAGACCACCTTGAATCCGTCAAACCACCCCTTGAACAACCGCCCCCCTTGCCTGCGCTAGTTCTTCAGACGCGCCTCCAGCGCCTGCAGCGCCGCCGCGTCGCCTTTGTTGCGCAGCAGGTCCGTCAGCACGATGAGCGCGGTGTTTTCCCGCACCGGCCACAGCGAAATGGCGGTCTGCAGGTCGTCGATCGCGCCGGCCTCATCGCCGGCGCGCAACCGCATGTGCCCGCGCAGCTCGAAATAACGCGCCTGGTAATTCTTCGGCGGGTCGCTCGGCATGCCGAGGCGCACGCGCTCGAGCAGCCGCGCCGCGTCCGCGGCCGAGTAGCCCTTCTCTTCGCCGAGCATGCCCTCCAGGAGCCCGAGCGCGCCGTAATAGTCCTCGGCGAGCGCCGCGGCATGGCGCGCCGCGCGCGCATCGAGCGCCTGCCCGCGGCCCTTGCGCAAGGCGAGCAGCCGGGCGTACTTGCGCCGCAGCTCGCCCTGCAGCGCCTCGTCCCATGCGCTGTCGCCGCGGACATTGAGGAGGTCATCCTCGAGGAAGCGCAGGAAGCTCTCCGGCAGCTCGCCCGGCGTGACGGCCGTGCCGGGCTTGCGATCGAGCACCAGGTACAGCCAGTAGTTGGTGCGCGACCAATCGGTGAAATAGGACTCGCTGAAGGTCGCGACGGCGATGACGCCGCGCTCGGCCTCGACGTTGCGTCGCAGCTGGTCCTTCATGCCCTGCGCCGTGATGCGCAGCGGATGGAACATGCGGTTGCCTAGCGTGAGCCCGGCGGGCTGCACCAGCGTCAGGTCGGGCCGCCGCCCCTCGATCAGGTGGAAGTACGCCATCGGGATGAGGTCCCATTCGCCGCGCGCCGCGACGATGGCGTCCTTCGGCAGCGCATCCATCAGCGTCTTCACGTAGCGCCCGGACCATTGCGAGCCGTCGCGCAGGTTGCGCTCGAGGCCGAGGCCGAGGATCGCCGCGAGCAGCACGGCGCAGGCCGCGGCGGTGGGCGCAGGCCGCAGCTTCTCGCGCAGCCGCGCGAAGCCGAGCGCCATCCAGATCGCGCCGATGCCGTACGCCGGCAGCGGATAGACGTGGAACATGTGCTTGTGCAGCCCGTCGTAGTCGAAGGCGAGCACGAGCAGCAGCACCACCGACGGGCCGAGAAAAGCGAGCGTCAGGCCGAGCGCGACGCGCGTCCCCCAGGCGCGCCACTGCAGCGCGAAGCCGGCGGCGGCGAGCAGGCCGCCCGCGAGCGCGAACTGGTAGAAGAACTCGCGCCAGAAGAAGACCAGGAAATTGAGGTGATCGAGCCAGGTCGACGTGTAGGAGAAGTCCACCTCGCCGTAACCCCTGCGACCGAGGAAGAACCAGATCTCGCGCCACGATTCGAGCGGGCCGTAGAAGCTGACCGGCAGCGGCGCCCATGAGCGCACCACCAGCCAGACGTAGGGCAGCACGCCGAGCAGGAACAGGGCCGCGAGGAGGAAGAATCGGCGGCGGATCTCCTGCGCGCGCGGCCACAGCAGCACCGCGATGCCCGGCGCGGCGAGGAGCATCAGCGGGTAGTGGTTGGCGAGGCTCATGCCGGCCACCGCCGCGAGCAGCGGCAGCACGCGGCCGTTCGCCGGCGGGCCTTCGGCGGGCGCAGCGCGTAGCGCGAGGTACAGCACCGAGAACAAGAACAGCGTGTTGAGCGTGTAGACCTCGGCGATGATGGCCTGCGACCAGTAGACCGGCGAGAGGCCGAGGCCGAGCGCGGCAAGCCAGGCAGGCAGGCGTCCGTCGACCAGCTGCCGCACGCACAGCCACAGCACGCCGCAGCTCAGGCCTCCGAACAGCGCGCTCAGGAGGTGCACGCGGTAGGCGACCGAGCCGAAGGGCAGCATCGAGAAGAGATGGCCGGCGAGGGTGAACAGCGGATAGCCCGGCGGATGCTCGATGCCGAGGAAATAGCTCGACATCACGAACAGGCCGTCGTCTTCCAGCGCGACCGAGCGCGGCGCAGTCGCCGCGTAGAGCGCGAACAGCGCCACGGCGATCGCCGCCGCCTGCAGCCAGTCGGCCCTGTCCGGCTGCCGCGGCGTCGCGCGCAGCGTCATTCGCGCGAGCGCGCCGCCGCGCCCCAGGTGAACGAAGCCGTGGTGAAGAAGTTCCAAAACGCGGCGGTGAGCGCGCCGACGATCCCCGCCAGCCAGTACGTCCCCGAATGCAGGTACAGCCACTCGGCGACGGCGAGGTTGACGATCGAGCCGATGCCGCAGGCGAGATAGAAGCTGACGAGCGCGCGCCAGACCTGCCGGCCGCGCACGCGCTGGTCGGCGTAGGTGAAGGCATTGTTGAGGAAGAAGTTGCTGGTCATCGCGGCCAGCGTGGCGAGCGCCTGGCTGGCGAGGAACTGGCCGCCGCTCGCCTGGAACACCGCGGTCAGCACCGCGAGGTGCACCCCGACGCCGGTGACGCCGACTGCGCAGAACAGGAAGAAGCGCGCCGGCAGCAGCCGGCCGAAGAGATGGTAGAGGAGCAGCACGAAGAACTCGGCCATCACGCGCAGGCCGAGCTTGCTCTCGCCGCGCTGGCGGCTGCGCATGCGGTACGGCACCTCCGAGATGCGCACCTCGCTTCGCGCCGCGGCAATCAGGTCGAGCAGGATCTTGAAGCCGCGGCCGTACAGGCGCCGCACCACGCGCTCGAGGAAGCGGCGGCGCACCATGAAGAAGCCGCTCATCGGATCGGTGATGCCGCCGGCGAGCGAGCGGCCGAAGAAGGTGGCGAGACGGCTCGCGCCGACGCGATGCGCCGAGAGCTCGCCGGTGCTGCCGCCCTCGAGGTAGCGGCTCGCGTTGACGATATCGTCGTCGCCGGACTTGAGGCGCTCGAGCATCTGCGGCAGGAGGCGCTCGTCGTGCTGCATGTCGGCGTCGATCACGGCGATGTACGGCGCCGAGCTCGCCAGCATGCCCTCGACGCAGGCGGAGGCGAGGCCACGGCGCCCGATGCGCTGCAGGCAGCGCACGCGCGCGTCGCGCTGCGCGCGCTCGCGCACCAGCTGCTCGCTGCCGTCGTCGGCGTCGTCGACGACGACGATGGTTTCCCAGTCGCGGCCTTCAAGCGCGCGCTCGAGCGCCTCGAGGAGCGTGGGAATGTTCTCGCGCTCGCGGTAGGCGGGCACTACCACCGTAAGCTCCGGCATGCGCGCTAGGTCTCGTTCATGCGCAGCAGGCTAAGAAGAAACGAGGCAAGCGAGACTTCCATCCCGCCGATCATCATGGTGGCGGCGGGGATGGTGTCGCGCATCACTACTCGCGGGTCGAGCGGCCCGAAGCCGCCTTCGCGCCATACCCAGAAAGCGCCAGCGCTCCACGCGAACCCCGTAACGGCCAGCGCCACGCCGGCGAGCAGCCCTCGTTCGAGCGTGAACAGGCCGAGCAACCGCTCCAGGCCGGCCCGGCGCGGCAGCAGCCCCGCGTTCTGCGCCGCGACGCGCGCGAACAGGGCAAACAGACAGAGCTGCAGGCCAAGCAGGGTAGCGGAGGACGAATACAGCATGGTGTGGATGTCGAGGCCGGCGCCGCCGATGCGAAGCGGCGCGAAGTAAAGCGCGAACGTGAGTAGCGAGCCGAGCGTCAGCAACGCAATCCCGGGATACAGGAACAGCCAGCGCGGGCTGAAGAGCAGCAGGAAACGCAGGTGACGCCAGCCGTCGCGCCAGCTGCGCAGGTGCGGCGGCCGGCCGCGGCCGTCCGGCCGCAGCGTGGTGGGGACTTCGACGATGCGCCAGCCCGCCAGCGCCGCCTTTACCACCACCTCGCTCGCGAACTCCATCCCCGGGCTCTTCAGCCCGAGCGAAAGGATGCGGTCGCGGTCGAAGCCGCGCAGGCCGCAATGGAAGTCGCGCGCGACGCCGATGCGGAAGAACACCCGCCCGATGAGGGAGAGCACGGGATTGCCGAGATAGCGGTGCAACGGCGGCATCGCGCCGGGCTCGATGCCGCCCGTGAAGCGGTTGCCCATCACCAGCGGGTAGCCCTCGCGCAGCTTCTCGACGAAAGGCTCGAGACGGCTGAAGTCGTAGCTCTCGTCGGCGTCGCCCATGATGACGTACCTGCCCTGCGCCGCCTCGATCCCGGCGCGCAGGGCCGCGCCGTACCCGCGCTGCCTCACGCCCACCACGCGCGCCCCGGCGCGCTCGGCGAGGCTCTGCGAGCCGTCCTTCGAGCCGTTGTCGGCGACGAGCACCTCGCCGTCGATGCCGGCGCGCTCGAGGAAGGCCCGCGCGGTGGCCACGCAGCGCGCGACCGTGGCCGCTTCGTCCAGGCAGGGCATCAGAATCGTGAGTTCCATCCGGTCGCGCGGTCAGTGAAGGCAAAAAAAAAGGTACCCCACAGGGTACCTTTTTTCCGGTCTTGAGCCGGTTAGCCGCGGCAGGAGCCGGGCAGGTATTTCGTGTTGACGGTGGTGCCGTCGGTCGTGCTGCCGCAGCGCCAGCCGAACAGGCCCGAACCGGAGTTCGTGGTCCACACGGCAGCGGTCGACCCGTTCGACAGCGGGATCAGCGTCACCAGCGAGGCGTTCACCGCCTGCGAGATGTTCTGGATCGTCGCCGTCACGGCGCCGTCCTGCGAGGTCGAAAGGCCGGCCACGTATTTCGACGCAACGCCGCCTTCGCAACCCCAGCTGTTGGCGGCCGGCTGGCTGCCACCCGACTGGTACACCTCGGTGATCGACGTACGGCACGCACTCATGGCGAGAATAACTTCCGACATCTTCGCCCGCACCGTGTAGTCCTGATACGCCGGCAGCGCGACGGCCGCCAGAATGCCGATAATCGCGACCACGATCATCAGTTCGATCAGCGTAAAGCCCTTCTGCAGTTGTTTCATTTGCTTCTCCTTCTCCCGTTGTTGTTTAGAGGCATGAATGCCCGAGACAGATACTGCACAAGCTATGCCAAGGCTTGAATCTCGCAATTTCGTTAGGAAAGTCGCGGTTTTGGCGAGGTCTGGGCGACCAAATTCGGCCCGGGGTGACAACTTTCGTCAACTCCTGCGCGCCGGGCAGTGATAAGACGCGAGCGGACGACCATTCGTGTCCAGTTCCGCGACGGCGGTTCGCCTGCCATCCACTTGCGATACCGAGAACACATTCTCCGCGCCGTCCCATGCAAGATCCAGCTCGGTGTTGGGGTAGGACCTGGTCCAGATGCCGAAGCCGGCCTGTTCGCTGCGCGCAATGCCGGCGAGGAATGCCCTTGGGCAGGCGCGCTCGGCCGCATCGAGGATCGCGTCAGCCTGCCCCCGGCCGCGCAAGTAGGCTTGGCTCACTGGCACGCGCCGCAGCCCGCAACTCATGATGAAGCGCTTAGGCAGGTGGCTCGCCACGCCGACGAGTTGATTCGCCGCCTCCGCGAGCGCATCGGTCTCTTCGGCGCTCTCGATAGGCAGGCAGTCATCCGCATTCACCGCCAGGCCTAGGCGCCCAAGAACCTCGTTTTTCGCCTCGACCCAAGCCGGGGCCGGACGCGACTGGCCCGGCTCGAGGCCGTTGCCGCCGAGGGTGCGGGTGCGGCCCTCATAGCGCTCGAGGAGGCTGCGCAGGCGCTCGCCGCCGGGGCCGTCGAGGTTCACGGTGTAGTGTCCGCGCACCGCAGCGAGCCTGGAGTCCGGATGGAACGAGAGGACGAGGAACGAGTAGCTTTGCCTGTCGATCCCGATGAAAAGCTGCGGCTCGCTGGCCAGCGCTGCGGGCACCCTGAATTCCAGCCAGTGCCGCGTCCAGGCGTAGGGATCCGCGGGCGACAACCGCGTCGGGCTCACTTGAAGGATCGCGAAGGCCTGCGCAGCGAGCGCGAGAAGCGCGCAGGCGAGCCATGCACCGCGCGCCAGCAGGCGGCTGAGCACCGCGCCCAGCAGCGGCCCGACTAGGAGCAGGAGAGCCACCGCGTAGCGCGAGCTGAAGCTGGTTGCAATCCAGAGGAGCAGCGCGATCGCGAAGAACACGAGCAGCGGCGCCAGCGCAGGATTCGGCGGCGCCGCTTCGGCCGCCGGCGCGCGCGAGACGAGACGCCTCACCCCGAGCGCCGCCAGCGCAGCAGCGGTCAGCAAGATGCGCAGCTCCGGTGCGTTCAGCTCGCCATAGATTCCAGGTTCGGGCAGCACCATGCGCAGCGGCGCCGTCAGGAAAGCGGCGAGCTCGCGCGGCCGGTAGCGCTCGAAGGAGATGTTTACCGGCGGGAAATCGGGGGAATGGAACAGCGCATTGAACAGCGGAAACACGGGATTGCCGAACTCACGCCACAGGAGGAACGCCCACCAGCCGCCGGTTACCAGCGCGCCCGCAGCGGCCCCCGCAGCGTAGGCAGCGAGTCCCTTCGCCCGGTCGCTGCCCATTAGCGGCCAGGCAAGCGCGGCGAGCGCGTAGATGCCGTTGGTCGGCTTCAAGCCCGCGGCCGCGCCGAGCAGCAGGCCGATCGCCGCCATCCTGCCAGCCGGCCGGCTGCGCAGCGCGTCGCTGCAAAGGAGCGCCGCGGCCGCGAGCACCGGCAGCGCGGTCTCCACGTCGGTGAAGGTGCGTCCCAGAGCGCTGACGTACGGCACGGCGGCGGCGCCAAGGAGCGTACTCAGGAGCGCGCCGGCGCGGCCGCATTCGCGCGGCAGCAGCGAGCGAGCGATGAAATACAGAAGCGCCAGCGCGAGGCCCTGGGAAAGCGCGAGTACCGCGCCGATCGCCACGCTTTCCCAGCCGGCCGCGAGCATCCAGTAGAACGGCAGGTGCGCCAGGGGATTCAAGTAGCTGTGCAGGCTTGCCCCCATGAAGTCCTGTCCGAGGCGGCCATGCAGCAGGCTGAAGGCGATGTAGACGTGATAGTGCGACAGGTCCCAGTTCAGGTCCTTGCCGCCGGCGACGCCGAGCAGGACGCAGGCGACCAGCAGCACGCCGACGATCGCGGCGTCGCGGCGCACGCCCCTCACCGGCTGGTCTGGCCGATGAGGAACCGGAACACCGGCTGCCATCCCGGCGCCGCTCCGGTCACGAAGGTGCGGTAGGTGTTGAACGCGCGCATCGCCGCGGCAGGGTCGCGCAGCAGGATCTGCCCCGACATGTTGGCGGCGAGCGCTACCGAGAAGACGTCGCGCGGCGCCGACGAGCCGGGCGTCAGAATCGCCTGCGACAGGCGCACCATGCGGGGCGCGTCGGCGCTCGAGATTGCCGCGTAGAGCTCCAGCCAATCGCGCACCGACTTGTCGGCGCCGTCGGGACAACGCCCGTTGCGCAACAGCGCCCACAGCCGATCGCGTTGCGGCCGCGTCAGGCGTTCGTTGATCAGCCCGCCGATCTCGACTAGCGAATCGCGCAGCGTCGCCGGCGGCGCGCGCAGCCTGCATTCGACGAGGCTCGCGCGGAGCAAGACGAGCTCGCCCGAGAGCGAGGAAGGCACCTTGCCCAGCACGGCCTGGTTGCCGCTGAGCAGGTACTCGTGGACCGCCACCGCCTGCGGCACGTAGGACGCCGGACGCAGCCAGAAGCGCGACCCGGGCGTCATGCGCAGCGGGTCGGCGCGCGGCCGGTCTGGCGCGTCGAACAGCTCGAGCGAGGGAAATCCCGATGCGAGCAGGTGCGAAAGGTCCTCGGTCTGCAGCCGCATGAAGCGCGCGCGCGGCGCCTCCAGGTCGAGCACCGGGAAGAAGTCGGAGTTAGCTTGGACGCCGAAGGTGGCGAAGAAGGCGCCGAGCGCCTCGCGGCCGGCGACGCGGTGGAACAGCAGGTCATCGAGGTTTCGGATCTGGATGCGCTCGAGCTCGGCGCGCAGCCTCGGGTTGGCGAGCGCGGCGGCATCGGGCCGGGGCACGCGGCCACGCGGGCTCGCCACGATGACCATGTCGCCGTGGTTGGCGAGCCACAGCTCGTAATCGGCAAAGTTGGCGTGCACCGCGGCGACGACCGTGGCGAGCAGCTCGGGCGACATCTCGTAGATCTGCACCCATTGGAAGAGCAGGCCGTCGTCGGCGAGATGGCGCTTGATGTCGCGGTAGAACTCCGTCGAGAACAGCGTCGCCACTCCGCTCACCCAGGGGTTGGAGGGTTCCGAGACGATCACGTCGTAGCGCGCATGCTGGGCAGAGAAATAGGTCTTGGCGTCGTCGAAGTGAATATGGCTGCGGGGGTCGTCGAAGGCACGATCGTTGCGCGGCCGGAAATACGCCGCGGCGGCGGTGACGATTGCGGGCTCGATCTCGACGCTGTCGACCACCTCGAAGCGGTCGGAGGCGAGCAGTACGTGCGTGGAGATGCCCGTGCCGAAGCCGATGTTGGCGACGCGCTTCGCTTGCGGCGCGAGGAACTGCGGCAGCGCGCCCAGCAGCGTCATGGTCACCTCGTCGTGCACCGGATCCTTGCCGAGCGGACGGATCGCCGCGTCGGACTTGCCATTGCTGCGCAGCGACAGCGCATCGCCTTCGGCGGTGACGCTCACGGTGGCGGTCTTGCCGTCGATCTGCAGCAGCACCTTGTCGCGCGCCGGGTTGAGCAGCGTGCCGAGCCGGAACACGCCCGAGGCCATGCGGTGCGCGTCGAGCTGCACGGCGAAGACGGCCAGGCCTACCGCGGCGAGGGAGACGGCGGCGGCGATGGCGCCGCCGAGCCGCCTGCCCGGCTGCAGCCGGAGCAGCGCCACGCCGAGCGCAAGGTCGACGGCGGCGCCGGCGACGATCAGGCCCTTCAGGCCGAGCAGCGGCAGGCCTAGATGCACCGCGACGATGACGCCGACGATCGCGCCGGCGGTGTTGGCGGCATAGACCTGCCCGATGGCGCGCTCGCCTGCGCCCGCCCGCAGCAGGGACGCCGTGATGAGCGGCAGCGTCATGCCGGCGCAGAACGCGGCCGGGAACATGATCGACATGGCGATGCCGTGGCTGATGACGTTGAACAGCGCGTAGCCGCCCTCGGTGCGCGCGAGTGCCTGCACGGTGAACTTCATGACCTGGAAGACCTCGCCATACACCGGCAGCGTAGCGAGGGCCGCGAGGCCCATCGCCACCTGCACGATGCCGAGGAGGCGCACGGTGTCGCGCGCGGCGTCGATCCTGCGCCGCACCCAAAGCCCGCCGAAAGCGAGGCCGAGGATGAATGCCGAGAGCATCAGCTCGAAGGCGAGCGTCGAGCCGCCGAGCACGAGAGCGAGCATGCGGATCCAGCCGATCTCGTACATGAACGACGACAGGCCGGTCAGCGCAGCAACAGCGAGGAGCAGCCGAAGCTGAGGAACGGCCCCGCCCGCCGACGGCGACGGCGGCGCGGCGGGCGCCTGCTCGCCGCGGGGCCGCGGCAGCAGGATCACTCCCACGGCGACGACCAGGTTGAGGATCGCCGCCGCCACCAGGGTGCCGGGCAGGCCGACGGTGGCGATGAGATAGAACCCGCTGGTCAGCACCCCGAGGGCGGCGCCGAGGCTGTTAGTGAAGTAGAGCATCGCGATGGCGTAGCCCGAGGCCCCGGCCCGCGCGCGCAGCACGCCGCCGGTCAGGAGCGGAAAGGTCATGCCGAGCAGCACCGATTGCGGCAGGATCAGCGCGCCCGCGAGGGCCCACTTGAACACGTAGACCGCAGCCGGCGAGCCGAGCGCCGGGATGACGTGGTCGAAAGCGAATGCGGTCGCCGCGACGAAGATCGAGTGGAACGCGAGCGCAGCGAAGCCGATCAGCGCCTCCACAATGGCGTAGGCGAGCAGCAGGTCGCGCCACCGCGCGGAGACGCGGCTCGCCGCCCAGGCGCCGAGCGCCATGCCGCCCATGAAGATGGCGAGCACCAGCGTCTGCGCATACGCCGCATGGCCGAGGAACAGCTTGAGGTAGTGGCTCCAGATCGACTCGTAGATCAGGCCGGCAAAGCCCGACGCGGTAAAGAGCACCAGCACCGCAGGCAACAGCAAACGCACCTTCAGGCTTTCGTTCGACATCGGGGGAGCGCCGCCGGGCGTCAGGCCCGGTAGCCGGGGATTTTCGCTTCGTCGACCGCGTCGATCTGCTCGGGATCGAGGAACATCTCGGCGTAGCGCTGGTAGATCTTGCGCTTGACGAAAATGTCGAACAGGTCCGGGTCGACGTGACCGTTCAGCTTCATGCGGCCGAGGATCTCGAGCGACTCGGAGAGCGTCTTGCCCTTCTTGTAGGGGCGGTCCTTGGCGGTGAGCGCCTCGAAGATGTCGGCGATGCCCATGCAGCGGGCCTGCACCGACATCTGCTCGCGCGTCAGGCCCTTCGGATAGCCCTTGCCGTCCATTCGCTCGTGGTGCCCGCCGGCATACTCCGGCACCTTCGTCAGGTGCTTGGGCCAGGGCAGCGCCTCGAGCATCTTGATGGTGGCGACGATGTGGTGGTTGATGATCTTGCGCTCGTCATCGGTGAGCGTGCCGGCGCGCACCGTCAGGTTCTTCGCCTCGTCGGCGGTCAGGAAGTCGGCCTCGTGGCCGGCGCTGTCGCGCCAGCGGTAGGCGGCGATGCGCTTCACGCGCGCGACGTCCTCGTCGCTCATGCGCTCGCCGCCGATGTTGCTGGTATGCAGGAAGCGGCGGTCGTCGTCGAGCGCGCGCAGCTTCTCGCGCAGGCGCTTGTCCTCGTTGGCGACCTCCATCGGCTTCTTCTCCTGCAGATACGCCATCTTCTTCTGCAGCGCTTCGATTTCCACGTCGCGCTTCAGCACCTCGAAGCGGGTGTCGATCAGGTGCACGCGGTCGAAGATGGTCTCGAGCTTGGTCGCCTTGTCGACTACGTGCACCGGCGTGGTCACCTTGCCGCAGTCGTGCAGCAGGCCGGCGATCTTCAGCTCGTAGCGATCCTTCTCGCTCATGGTGAAGTCGCGCAGCGGGCCTTCCTTGGTGTCGTTCACCGCCTCGGCGAGCAGCATGGTTAGCACCGGCACTCGCTGGCAGTGCCCGCCGGTATAGGGCGACTTCTCGTCGATCGCCGAGTTCATCAGATTGATGAACGACTCGAACAGCTGCTCGAGCTGCATGATCAGCATGCGGTTGGTGAGCGCCACCGCGGCCTGCGAGGCGAGCGACTCGGCGAGGCGCTGGTCGGACGGCGAGAACGGCACCACCTCGCCGGTCGTGGGGTCATGGGCGTTGATGAGCTGCAGCACGCCGATGATCTCGTGCTCGTGGTTCCTCATCGGCACGGTGAGGAAGGACTGCGAGCGGTAGCCGGTCTTCGAGTCGAAGGCGCGCGTGCCGGAGAAGTCGAATCCTTCCGCCGTATAAGCGTCCGGGATATTCACCGTCTTGCCGGTGAGGGCGGCATGCGCGGCCACCATGCTGTGGTTCGGCTTGCCGTCCTTGTAGAGCTGGATCGGGTAGAACGGCACCGGGTTGCCGGTGGTGCCGCCTAGGTAGTACTTGAGCGAGCTGGTGCGCACGATCTCGAAGCGCAGCGTTTTTTCCTCGGTCACCCGGTACAGCGTGCCGCCGTCGGCGCGGGTGATCGTCTTGGCGGCGGCGAGGATCGACTCCAGCAGCCGGTTGATGTCGCGCTCAGCGGAAAGCGACGCGCCGATGGTGTTCAGCTGCTCGAGACGCTGGCCGAGGTCCTCGGCGGGGTTGGCCGCCGCGCTCGCGAACCGCAGGCGCGTCGAGTCGAGGCCCTGGCTCATGGTTAGGCTATTTGATGCAGACCGAGCGCACTTCCTTGATGGTCGTGACCCCGGTCAGGCACTTCTCCATGCCGTCCTGCTTCAGGGTACGCATGCCGTCTTCGAGGCACTGCGCCAGCATGTCGGCGACCCGGGCGTGCTCCTGGATCAGCTTCTTCAGCTTGTCGGTGGCGATCAGCAGCTCGTGCAGGCCGCAGCGCCCCTTCATGCCGGAGCCGCCGCACTTGTCGCAGCCCACCGTCTTGTAGAACTGCAGCTGGCCCTTGTCGTTGCCGTAGTGCTTGACCCAGTCCTTGTAGACCGCTTCCATGGCGCCCTTCGGGTCGGCCTTGAAGCGCGCGGTGTTCATCAGCTCCTCGCAGTACTCGCGCAGGAAGGCGGTGAGCTCGGCCGCGTCGGGCGAGTACGCCTGCTTGCAGCTGCACATGCGCCGCGCCAGGCGCTGCGCCAGGATGCCGAGCAGCGCGTCGGAGAAGTTGAACGGGTCCATGCCCATGTCGAGCAGGCGGATGATCGATTCCGGCGCCGAGTTGGTGTGCAGGGTGGCGAATACCAGGTGGCCGGTGAGCGAGGCCTCGATGCCGGTCGAGGTGGTCTCCTTGTCGCGCATCTCGCCGACCATGATGATGTCCGGGTCGGCGCGCAGGAACGATTTCATCACCGCCGCGAAGTCGAGGCCCGCCTTCTTGTTCACCTGCACCTGGCGCAGGCCCTTCTGCGTGATCTCGACCGGGTCCTCCGCGGTCCAGATCTTGGTGTCCGGCGTGTTCAGCGATTTCAGCACCGAGTGCAGGGTCGTCGTCTTGCCGGAGCCGGTCGGGCCGCAGACGAAGAACAGGCCGTAGGGCTTGGCAACCGTGGCGTTCAGCTTCTCCAGGTTCGCGCTGGTGAAGCCCATCTTGTCGAGCGGCATCGGCTCGCCGGCGGCGAGAATCCGCATCACGATGTCCTCGACCCCGCCCTGCGTGGGGATGGTCGCCACGCGCAGCTCGATGTCCAGCGGGCCGAATTTCTTGAACTTGATCTTGCCGTCCTGGGGCTTCCTTTTCTCGGAGATGTCCAGGTCGCACATGATCTTGATGCGCGCCGCGATGGCGGCGCGATAACTCGCCGGCACCTCGATGTAGGGCCCCAGGTTACCGTCCTTCCTGAAGCGGATTTCCGTCTTCGCCTTGCCCGGATAGGGCTCGACGTGAATGTCCGACGCGCCCTGGTTGTAGGCGTCGATGATCACCTTGTTCACCAGCTTCACCAGCTCGTTGTCGGCCGCGGCTGAGGCTTCGTCGCTGGCGCCTTCCATCGCCTCGCCTTCGGCGCCGTCCTCCAGGCCAGACAGCATGTCGCCGATGTCGCCGGTGTCGACCGCCTCGGCGCCGTAGAAGTGGTTTACCGTCTCCTTGAAGTCCTTCTGCGTCGCCACCCGGTAGATCAGGCGCGCCTTGGGGAATACGTTGGACGCGATGCGCGATGACTTGATGCGCTCGGGGTCAAGGCACAGCACCACCAGGCCCTCCTTGGTGTCGTCGATCGGCACCCACTGGTTGGAGTCGACGTACTCGCGCTTCAGGTTCTTCAACAGGTCCATCGGCTTGACGCGGTCGGACTTGAACGGCTCGTAGGGCACGCCGAAGAACTTGGACAGCGCGCTGCCGATCGCCGGG
>DASXKY010000059.1:0-5335 GCA_036496555.1 Burkholderiales bacterium
TCATCGAGCTCTGCGGCGGCGAGAACGTCTTCGGCGGCCTGCCGCTCCTCGTACCCGAGGTCGACCGGGAGGCGGTCCTGCGCGCGAACCCGGAAGCCATCGTCGCGAGCGGCTCGAACGAGGCGGAGCCGGAATGGCTGCAGGGCTGGAAGCGTTTTCCAGGCCTCGCCGCCGCCGATGCGGGCCATCTCTATGCCATTCCCGCCGACCTCATCCAGCGCCATACGCCGCGCCTCCTGGACGGAGCGGAGCGGCTCTGCACGATCCTGGCGCGGGTGCGCGCAAGGTCATGAAACACATGCAGAACCCTCCCTTACTGCTTGACGCTACTTGAAATTTGCAACATAGTGGCCGCGTGGAGGCGGAGTTCAATTCACTGGAGGCAAAGGTGGCGCAGTTCGTGTCGCTTTGCGAACGGCTGCGCGCCGAAAACGTCGAGCTGCGGCGCGAGCTCGCTGTGGCGCGCACCGACGCCCGCAAGCTGCACGAGAAGATCGACGGCGCCAAGGAGCGGCTCGAAGGCCTGCTCTCGCGGCTGCCGGGTTGACGCCGTAGCCGCATGGCCGACGCATCGAAGACCGTAGAAGTCAGCCTGCTGGGCCGCACCTACCGCGTCGCCTGCGAGGATCGCGAGCGCGAGGCGTTGATGCAGGCGGTGGCCTACCTCGACGGCAAGATGAACGAGATCCGCAAGGCCGGCAAAGTGATGGGCGCCGAGCGCATCGCGGTGATGGCGGCGCTCAACGTGGCGCACGAATTGCTTAGCGTCAAGCTCGGTTCCGGCTTCGATATGGGCCAGGCCAAGCACCGCTTGTCCGCAATTGAGTCGCAGATCGACGCGGCGATTGCAAAGCAGGAAAAGTTGTTCTAAAACGTTCGTGTTCCCTGCCGTGTACGACAGGGCTCAATTTTTCCGAACCGATAGCTTCCTTAGGTCGCGGATCTAGCGTCACTGTTGCGATCGTCCCCTGCGCGCTTTGCGCGCTACGCCGGACGAACCTGATGTGACCGGTATGCGACCACCCTGCAGAGCCAGGGTTCGGGAGCCGAGCCCACCGGCATTGGCGGGGAACGCTTCCCTGCGCGCACTACAATCCCGCCATGAAGTACTGGCTCATGAAGACCGAGCCGGACGAGTGCTCGATCGATGACGCGCTGTCCGCTCCCCATCGCCTGACGCCCTGGACGGGCGTTCGCAACTACCAGGCGCGCAATTTCATGCTCAAAGAGATGCAGGTCGGCGACGGCGTGCTGTTCTACCACTCGAGCTGCGCCGAGCCCGGCATCGCCGGCCTGGCCGAGGTGGCCGCCAAGGCGGTTCCCGACAAGACGCAGTTCGAGAAGAAGAGCCCATACTACGATCCGGCTTCGAAGAAGGAGGCGCCGCGCTGGTTCAACGTCGACGTGCGCGCGCTGAAGAAGACTCGTCTGGTCTCGATCGCCGAATTGAAGGCGGAAAAGGCGCTGGCGAAGATGGTCACGCTGCGGCCGGGGAACCGGCTTTCGATTACTCCGGTGACCGAGGCCGAGTGGAAGCACATCCAGAAGCTGCTTTGAAGAACGATACGCTGCTCAGGGCGCTCGCCCGGCAGCCGACCGAGTACACGCCGATCTGGCTCATGCGCCAGGCCGGACGCTATCTCCCGGAATACAACGCGACGCGCTCCCGCGCCGGCAGCTTCCTCGCCCTCGCCAAGTCGCCGGCGCTCGCCACCGAGGTCACGCTCCAGCCGCTGGAGCGCTTTCCGCTCGATGCGGCGATCCTGTTTTCGGACATCCTTACGGTGCCCGACGCCATGGGGCTCGGCCTTGCCTTCATGGAAGGCGAAGGGCCTCGCTTCGGGCACCCGCTGCGCGACGAGGCGGCCGTTCGCAGCCTGGCGGTTCCCGATTTGAATCGATTGAAATATGTTTTCGACGCCGTGCGCGAGATTCGTCGTGCGCTCGACGGGCGCGTGCCGCTGATCGGGTTCTCCGGCAGCCCTTTCACCCTCGCCTGCTACATGGTGGAGGGCTCCGGCAGCAGCGACTGGCGCCAGCTCAAGACGATGCTGAATGCGCGTCCCGAGTTGCTGCATCGGATCCTCGAGATCAACGCGCTGGCCGTCGCGGCGTACCTCAATGCACAGGTGGAGGCCGGTGCGCAGGTGGTGATGATCTTCGATACGTGGGGCGGGATCCTCGCGCACCGGGACTACGAGACTTTCTCGCTCGCTTATACGAGAAAAGTGCTCGAGCGCGTCGGCCGCGTGCCGAGGATCCTCTTCACCAAGGGCGGCGCGCCATGGCTGGAGGCGATGATGCAGTCTGGCGCGGAAGCGATCGGTCTCGACTGGACCTGCGATCCTGCCGCCGCGCGCAAGCTTTCCGGCGGACGCGTCGCGCTGCAAGGCAATCTGGATCCTGCTGCGCTCTTTGCGCCGGCGCAGAGCGTGCGCGCAGCTGCGCGAGGCGTGCTCGACGCGTTTGGCGACGCGCCGGGTCACATCTTCAATCTCGGACACGGCATCGCACCGAATACGCCGGTCGATTCCGTTTCAGCGCTGGTAGACGAAGTACGCACTTACAGCCGCGCCTCCCGCGAGAAAAAAGCTCGCACCGAGCCTTGACTTATGCACAAATCCCGGGCCGGCCGGGGTTTCCCTGATGGGCATGCCCCCTACGGGGCTAGGGCCCCACAACCCATTGATGAATCTAGTAAAAAAAACTCCCTACGCAGGGAACTATCGGATGAAAGTACTGATGGACAACCCCGTTACGCAGGGATGAAGCCATTACCCACAACTTTATCCACAGGGTCTAAGTCCTTGGGAGCGCAACGAATTTCATGCGCGAAGGTTGCGCTCGATGTGCCGCTGCCGAAATTCTTCGACTATGCGGTGCCGGCGGAGATGAACTTGTTCGCCGGCGATCGCGTGATGATTCCCTTCGGCGCGCGCGAGCGGCTCGGCGTGGTGATCGAAGCCGACGCGACGAGCGAGGTACCGGAAAAACTGAAAACGATTTCCGCCGTGCGCGACGATGCGCCGCGCCTCAGCGCGGGCTGGCTCGAGCTGATGCGTTTTCTTTCGAGCTATTACCAGCGGCCGCTCGGTGAAACGGTGATCGGCGCGCTGCCGCCAAGGCTGCGCTCCACCAAGCCGCTGCCAAGAAAAGTCCTGCAGCACAGCGACGGCGCGCAACCATCTGCACGATTCGTCGAGCAGCATCGGCCGACCGGTGAGCAGACGCAGGCGCAGGAGCGCATCGGCGCGACGCTGGGCGCTTTCCGCGCCTTCCTGTTGCACGGCGTTACCGGCAGCGGCAAGACCGAGGTGTACCTGCACCTCATCGCACAGGTCCTCGCCCACGGCGGGCAAGCGCTCGTGCTGGTGCCCGAGATCAGCCTGACGCCGCAGCTGGAGGCACGCTTCCGTCAGGCGTTCCCCGACACGCGCCTCGCGCTGCTGCACAGCGGCCTGCAGGACATCGCCCGCACATCGGCCTGGCTCGCGGCCGCGCGCGGAGAAGCCGGCATCGTGCTCGGCACGCGCCTCGCGGTGCTCGCACCGCTCGCCCGGCTCGGCCTCGTCGTCGTCGACGAGGAACACGACGCCTCGTTCAAGCAGCAAGAGGGCCTTCGCTACTCCGCGCGCGACGCGGCGATCTACCGCGCCAAGCTGGCGGCCTGTCCGGTCGTTCTGGGCTCGGCGACGCCTTCGCTCGAGTCCTGGCACAACTTCCAGGCCGGGCGCTACGAGCGGATCGGTCTCCGCGAGCGCGCCGTCCCGGGAGCGCGCCTGCCGCAGGTGCGGCTGGTCGACCTGCAGCGCGAGCCGGCCGAGCAGGGCTTCGCACCCTCCCTGCTCCAGGCGATCGGCGAGCGGCTGAAGCGGGGCGAGCAGAGCCTCGTATTCATCAACCGGCGCGGCTACGCTCCCGTGCTCGCCTGCGAAGCCTGCGGATGGACCGCCGGCTGCGAACGCTGCACCGCGCGCATGGTGATCCACGCCGTCGATCACCGCTTGCGCTGCCACCATTGCGGCGCGGAGAGACCGATTCCTCGCGGCTGCCCGACCTGCGGCAACGTCGACCTGAAGCCCATGGGCCGCGGCACGCAGCGGGTCGAGGAGACGCTGGCCGCGCGCTTCCCCGACGCCAAGATCGTGCGCATCGACCGCGACAGCGCTCGCCGCCGCGACGAGCTCGCGCGCACCCTGGAGAGCATCCGCCGCGGCCAGGGCGACATCCTCGTCGGCACGCAGCTGCTCGCCAAAGGCCACGATTTCCCGGCACTCACGCTGGTCGGCGTGCTGAACGCCGACGCCGCTTTGGTCTCAACCGACTACCGCTCCGGAGAGCGGCTCTTTTCGGTTCTGGCGCAGGTGGCCGGCCGCGCCGGCCGGCATGATCGCCCGGGCGAGGTGCTGGTGCAGACGCGTTATCCCACCCATCCGCTCTACGCGGCGCTCGCCTCCCACGACTACGCCGGATTCGCGGAGTCGCAGCTCGCGGAGCGCCGGGCGGCGGGGTTTCCGCCCTTCGTGTTCGAAGCCGCGCTGCGCGCGGAAGCGAAGAAGCTCGACGATGCGATGCGATTCCTTGCCGACGCGGCGCGCCTCGCCGAGGCGCCGGAGGCGGTGCGGGTCTACGATCCCGTGCCGAACGTCATCACGCGCCGCGCCGGCTTCGAGCGCGCGCAGCTGCTGATGCAATCAGGTTCGCGTCCGGCCCTGCAAAGCTTCCTCGCCGCTCTGACCAGTCGCCTTTTCGAGGCGCCGCCGCGCAACATCCGCTGGCACCTCGACGTCGATCCGATCGAGTTCGACTAAAATGCGCGACTAGAATTCGCGCTTTACATGGCTGATCCCAAAGAAGAATTCAGGCGGGTGCTCGAGCAGGCGCTGCGCGCGGTCGCGCCGCAGGCTGCGAGCGCCGAGATCCACATCGAGCGGCCGAAGAACCCCGAGCACGGAGATTTTTCGAGCAACGTCGCCATGCAGCTCGCGCGGGAGCTGAAGCGCAACCCGCGCGAGATCGCGCAGAAGATCGTCGAAGCGGCGCAGGGCAAGAGCGCGCTGATCGAGTCGTTGAGCGTCGCCGGCGCCGGCTTCCTGAACGCGCGCTTCAAGCGCGGGACGAAGCTCGACATCGTGCGCCGCATCCTCGCCGAAGGCGTCGCGTTCGGCAGGGCGGCCGCTCCGAATAAGGACAAAGTCCAGGTCGAGTTCGTCTCGGCCAATCCCACCGGCCCTCTGCACGTCGGCCACGGCCGCCAGGCTGCGCTTGGCGACGCCATCGCCGCGCTGCAGGAGGCGCAGGGCTACGCGGTCACGCGCGAGTTCTATTACAACGA
>DASXKY010000060.1:0-12005 GCA_036496555.1 Burkholderiales bacterium
AGTGAATTGAACTCCGCCTCCACGCGGCCACTATGTTGCAAATTTCAAGTAGCGTCAAGCAGTAAGGGAGGGTTCTGCATGTGTTTCATGACCTTGCGCGCACCCGCGCCAGGATCCTGCAGAGCCGCTCCGCTCCGTCCAGGAGGCGCGGCGTATGGCGCTGGATGAGGTCGGCGGGAATGGCATAGAGATGGCCCGCATCGGCGGCGGCGAGGCCTGGCAAACGCTTCCAGCCTTCCAGCCATTCCGGCTCCGCCTCGTTCGAGCCGCTCGCGACGATGGCTTCCGGGTTCGCGCGCAGGACCGCCTCCCGGTCGACCTCGGGTACGAGGAGCGGCAGGCCGCCGAAGACGTTCTCGCCGCCGCAGAGCTCGATGACCTTGCTGATGACGTGCGCGCCGTTGACGGTGAGCAGCGGGCGGTCCCAGATCTCGTAGAAGACTCGCACCTTGCGGCCGCCGGAGTATTTCGCCCGCAGCGCCGCCGCGCGCTGCCGGAACGCGCTCGCGGCGGCGTCGCCCTGCGCCGCATTTCCCGTCAGGCGTCCGAGGCGCTCGAGCGTGCGCGCGATGTCGTCGAGCTCGCGCGGCTCGGAGCGAAAAACCGGCACGCCGAGCTCCGCCAGGCGGTCGACCGCGCGCAGGCTGCCGGCGTTCGGCCAGGCGACGACGAGATCGGGCCGCAGGCCGAGGACTGCCTCGAGGTCGATGCGCGCATCGCTGCCGACGCGCGGCAGCGAGCGGGCTTCGGGCGGATAGTCGCTGAAGTCGACCGCGCCGACGACGCGGCGGCCGGCGCCGGCGTCGTAGAGCAGCTCGGTCAAGTGCGGCGCCAGGCTGACGATACGGATGGCCGGCTTCTCGAGCGCGATCTCATGCCCGTAGTCGTCGCGAACGGTGACCTGCGAAAGGGCGATCGTCGAGAATAAGCAAAGCAAAAACGCCGCGCGCCGCATGCGGCTATGATATCGGCACGCTTCCGGGTGTTCGGGAAACAGGTGAGAAGCCTGTACTGCCCCCGCAACGGTAAGCGAGTGTGGATGCCCAACCAAGCCACTGCGCGGCAACGCGCGGGAAGGCGGGCATCAAGACTCGCGAGTCCGGAGACCGGCCGGGAAGCGCTTGACCAACTTATCGCGTCGGGGATGACGCACGGGAGGTTTCAAATGCTTCGCGCTTCGGCCGGCATGCTCGCCGGCGTTTCTGCTTTCTTCTCTTTCGCTCCGCCCATCTGGGCCCAAGACGATGCGGTGGTCGTCACGGCGACGCGCTTCGCCGATTCCAAGCGCAACCTGCCGGTCGGGGTGACCGTCATCACCTCCGACGACCTGCGCAAGAGCGCGACGTCGAATGTGTCCGAGATCCTCGCCCAGTACGGACTGCTCCATATCCGCGACAACTCCGGCTCGCCGAACCAGCAGATCGACCTGCGCGGCTTCGGCGTCACCGGCGACCAGAACACGCTGATCCTGGTCGACGGCATCCGCCTGTCCGAGAACGAGCAGGTGCCGGCGCAGCTCTCGTCGATTCCGCTCGACTCGATCGAGCGCATCGAGATCGTGCGCGGCAGCGGCGCGGTGCTCTACGGCGGCGGCGCCGTTGGCGGCACGATCAACATCATCACCAAGCGTCCCGATGCGGGCGCGCGCGGCGGTTACCTGCTCGGACGGGTCGGCGGGTACGGCACGAAGGAGGGCAGGGCGGGCATCGCGACGCAGGGCGACACGCTCGGCTTCTCGCTCGATGCGTCGAGCGAGGACACCGACGGCTACCGCCGCAACAACAACTTCCGGCAGAACAACCTGTCGGGCGGGCTCGAGGCGCGCGGTGCCGCCGGGCGCGGGTACCTTCGCTTCAACGCCAACGCGCAGGAGCTCGCGCTGCCAGGACAACTCACCGAGGCGCAGATCAAGTCCGATCCGCGCCAGGCCTCTACGCCGAACAACGACAGCGAGCGCACGGGCGGGACCGTCGTGCTCGGCGGCAGTACGAACCTCGGCCGGCATGAGCTGGCGGTGGACCTGTCGGGACGCGAGAAGCACGCCACGTCGTTCTTCGCCCCGTCCGCCACCTTTCCGTTCTCCTCGTTCATCGATACGCAGGTCGGTCTGGTCGCGCTCCAGCCGCGCGGCAAGTTCCTGTTCGACGCGCTCGGCCGTACCCACGACGTTGTGGTCGGGGTGGACTGGGAAGACTGGACCTATGTCAGCCGTCTCGGCGGGACCGCCTCGGACCTCAACTCGCCGTTTTCATTGCGGCGGGGCGAGCAGGAGAACTTGTCGCTCTACGGCCAGGCCAACCTCTGGCTCGCGCAAAGCACCCGCCTGGTCCTCGGCGCGCGCAGCCAGCGCAGCGAGGATCGCCTCGCGGAGGAGGTGTTCCCGCTCGACGACCGCAGGGTCGTGCGCCACCTCGAAGCCTACGAAGCGGCGCTGCGCCAGGGCTTCGGCGCCGGCTGGTCAGGCTACGGCAAGCTCGGCAAGACCTTCCGCCTCGCCAACTTCGACGACAACGCCTGCTTCGCGGCGCCGTGCGCGGCGACCCTCCTCGAGCCGCAGACTTCCCGCGGCGGCGAGCTCGGCCTCGAGTACGAGGGCAACGGCTGGCGGGTCCGCGCCGCTGCCTACCAGCAGGACCTCGAAAACGAGATCTACTTCAGTTCGCTGGTCTTCGCCAACATCAACTTGCAGCCGACGCGGCGCCGCGGCTTCGAGTTCGAGGCGGCCTGGCATGCCGCGCCGACGCTTGACCTGCGCGCCTCGCTCGCCGCGATGGAAGCGAAGTTCAAGACCGGCGTCTACGGCGGCGTCGACGTCTCGGGCAAGGACGTTCCGCAGGTGCCCGACATGATCGCTACCCTGGGTGCGGCCTGGACGTTTGCGCCGCGCAGCCGCCTGATCGCCAACGCGCGCTATGTCGGAGAGCAGCGCTACGACAACGACCAGGCGAATGTCTTCCGCCAGCAGCCCGACTACACGCTGGTCGACCTCAAGCTCGAGCACACGATGCGCCAGTTCACGTTCGCGCTCGAGGTGAAGAACCTGTTCGACGTGGGGTACTACAGCTACGGCCTCTGGGACGGCGCGAACAGCTTCTCGGCTTATCCGGCGCCGGGTCGCGCCGCGTACGTGACGGTGGCCTACCGGCTGCCCTGAAGTCGGCCGGCGGCCTCCCCCCTAGTACACTCGCGGGATGGTGAAGGACGCCGTCCCGCTGGGGGAGTGCCGTCGCGCGCTGGTGCTGAAGCTGCGGCACCACGGCGACGTGCTGCTCGCCGCGCCGGTGCTGAGCGTCCTCAAGGCGCATGCGCCGCAGCTCGAGGTCGATGCGCTGGTCTACGACGATACGGCGCCGATGCTGGAAGGCCATCCGGCGCTCGCCCGGCTGCACACGGTGGGCCGCAACTGGCGCGCGCTCGGCGCGCTCGGGCGGTTGACCGCGGAAAGGCGGCTCTTCGCCGAGCTGCGCGCGCGGGGCTACGACCTCGTCGTGCACCTCACCGAGCAGCCGCGCGGCGCGTGGCTCGCGCGCTTCCTCGGTGCGCGCTATGCCGTCGCGCCGAGGGTCACCGGCCGCGGCGCGTTCTGGCGCGGCAGCTTCACGCACTTCTATCCGATCGTGCCGCGCCGGCACCTGGTCGAGGTCAACCTCGACGCGCTCCGGCGCATCGGCATCCAGCCGGCGCTCGACGAGCGCAGCGTCGTCTTCGTGCCAGGCGTGCAGGCCGAGCGGGCCGTCGACGCGCTGCTCGGCGGCCAGCCCTTCGTCCAGTTCCACCCCGCGTCGCGCTGGCGCTTCAAGTGCTGGAGCGCGGAGAAGAACGCGGAGCTCATCGACCGGCTCGCCGCCGAGGGCCGCCGCATCGTCGTCACCGGCGCGCCCGACGAGACGCCGTTCATCGCGGAGATTCTCGGCCGGGCGCAGTCGAAGCCGCTCAATCTCGCCGGCAAGCTGACGCTGAAGCAGCTCGGCGCCGTGGCGGCGCGCGCGCAGCTCTTCGTCGGTGTCGACTCGATGCCGATGCACCTCGCCGCGGCGATGCGCGTGCCGACCGTCGCGCTCTTCGGTCCGAGCGGGGAGACCGAATGGGGGCCGTGGAACACGGCCTGTCGCGTCGTCAGCAGCACGCACAGCTGCCGGCCGTGCGGGCAGGACGGCTGCGGCGGCGGCAAGGTAAGCGAGTGCCTGACCCTGCTGCCGGTCGACGCGGTGCACGCCGCGGCGCGCGAGCTGCTCGGCGAGGCGCCGGTCCGCCTCGCGCGATGAGGCTCGCAATCGTGCGTCAGCGCTACAACCCCTTCGGCGGCGCGGAGCGCATCGTCGCGCGCGCGCTGCCGGCGCTCGAGCGCGCCGGCGCCGAGGTGACCCTGATCTCGCGCTCGGCCGAAGGCTGGGGCGCGCGCCGCGTGCTGCGCGTCGACCCGTTCCACGTCGGCAACCTGTGGCGCGACTGGTCCTTCGCCCGCGCCGCGCGCCGCGCCTGGCGGCGCGAAGGCTTCGATTTCGTGCAGTCGCACGAGCGCATCCCGGGCTGCGACGTCTATCGCGCGGGCGACGGCGTGCACCGGCGCTGGCTCGAGCTGCGGCGCGCAGCGGCCGAACCGCTCGAGCGCCTGGGCATCGCGCTCAATCCCTACCATCGCTACGTCTGCCGCGCCGAGAGGCGCATGTTCGAGCACCCGCGGCTGCGCGCGGTGATCTGCAACTCGGCGATGGTGCGCGACGAGATCGCGCGCGCCTTCCGCATCGCGCGCGAAAAGCTGCACGTGATCCATAACGGTGTCGACCTGGAGCATTTCCACCCGCGCCACCGCGCCTTGCTGCGCGGTCCGGCGCGCGCCGAGCTCGGCTGCCGGCCGCGCGACACCGTCTTCGCCTTCGTCGGCTCGGGCTTCGCGCGCAAGGGCCTCGGCGCCGCGATCGACGCGCTGGCAGCGGCGGGCGAGGCGTCCTTTCGCCTCGTCGTCGCCGGCCGCGATCGGCAGCAGGCGGCGTTCGCGCAGCGCGCGCAGCGCGCGGGCGTCGCCGGGCAGGTTACCTTCCTCGGCGGACGCGAAGACGTGCGGCCGTACTATGCCGCCGCCGATTGCCTTATCCTTCCCAGCCGCTACGACCCCTTTCCCAACACCGCGCTCGAGGCCCTCGCGATGGGCCTGCCGATCCTCGTCAGCTCGCGCTGCGGCGCGGCGGAAATCGTCGCCGCCGGCCAGAGCGGCTGGGTCTGCGATCCCGACGACACGGCCGGCCTCGCCAAGCTCATGCGCTCCGCCGATGAAGCCATCCGCGCGCGCGATCTCGGGCCGGCCGCTCGCGGCGCGGCCGAGCGCTTCGGCATCGACGCCATGGCGCAGAAGCTGACGGCGCTGTACGCATCCCTGTGAGCTCCGACACTTCTCTTTACCTCAGGCTTCTGACGTACGTGAGGCCGTACGCGAAGATCTTCGGCATCGCGATCCTCACCATGATTCTCGGCGCCGCGACCCAGCCCCTGTTCCCGGCATTCATCAAGCCGCTGCTTGACCACGGTTTCTCACCGACCGGTAGATCTACCTATCCTCCGGCCCTCTTCGCCGGTGCGCTCGTCGGCATATTTCTCTTGCGCGGCCTGCTCACCTTCACTTCGTCGTACTGCATGCAGTGGGTTGCGCAAAAGGTGGTGTTCGACTTGCGCTCGGCGATGTTTTCGCGACTGGTGCGCTTCCCGGCCAAGTTTTTCGACGACAACGCTTCGGGGCGACTGCTGTCGCGCGTCGCCTACGACGTGAGCAATGTCTCCGACGCCGCGAGCGGCATGATCACCGTGTTAGTGCGGGACTCGATCACGGTTGCCCTGTTGCTCGGATACCTGCTCTGGGAGAACTGGAAGCTGACGCTGGTCATGCTGGTGGTCGGCCCTCCGATCGCGATCGCCGTGACCCTGATCTCGAGGCGGCTGCGAGGCATGGCGCGCGAGTCGCAGCGCGCGCTCGGCGATATGGTGCACGTGCTGCAGGAGACGATCGATTGCCACAAGGTCGTCAAGATCTTTGGCGGACAGGACTACGAGTCCCGGCGTTTCAACCGCACCGCGCAGAGCTTGCGCGGTTTCAACATGCGCTTCAGCGTCGCTGCGGGCCTGTCCGCGCCCATCACCCACACACTTGCCGCGTTCGCGCTGGCGATCATCATCTATCTCGCTTTGCAGGATGCGCTCGGCGATCGCGCGACCGCCGGCGATTTCGCCTCTTTCATGACGGCCGCGCTGATGCTGCTCGCGCCGCTCAAGAACCTCACCGAGATCAACGCCGTCTTGCAGCGCGGCCTTGCCGCGGCGGAGAGCGTCTTCGGCTTCATCGACACGCCGGTGGAGGAAGAAAGCGGCGCGACGATCCTCGGCCGCGCGCGCGGCGAGGTGCGCTTCGAGAAGGTCACTTTCACTTACCCGACGCGCAGCGAGCCGGCGCTCGCCGGCGTCGACCTCGTGGTCCATCCCGGCGAGACGGTGGCGCTGGTCGGCGGCTCGGGCGGCGGCAAGACCACGCTCGTCAACCTGCTGCCGCGCTTCTACGTGCCGCAAGGCGGCCGCATCCTGCTCGACGGCCACGACCTGCAGTCGCTCACGCTCGACGGCCTGCGTGCCAACATCGCGCTCGTCAGCCAGGAGGTGGTGCTCTTCAACGACACCATCTTCGCCAACATCGCCTACGGGCGCATGGGCGGGACGAGCGAGGCCGAGGTGATCGCCGCCGCCGAGGCCGCGCACGCCCTGTCCTTCATCCGCGAGACGCCCGGCGGGCTGCAGACGCCGATCGGCGAGAACGGCCTGCGACTCTCCGGCGGCCAGCGGCAGCGCCTGGCGATCGCGCGCGCGCTGCTGAAGAACGCGCCGCTCCTGATCCTCGACGAGGCGACTTCCGCGCTCGACTCGGAATCGGAGCGCCAGGTGCAGGCGGCGCTCGAGACGCTGATGCGCGGGCGCACCACGCTCGTCATCGCGCACCGCCTGTCGACCATCGAGGGCGCCGACCGCATCGTGGTCCTCGAGCGCGGCCGCATCGTCGAGAGCGGCCGCCACGCCGAGCTCCTCGCCGCCGACGGCGCCTACGCGCGGCTGCACCGCATGCAATTCGCCGCCGAACGCGCGGCGGCATGAACTCGCCGAAGCTGTCGATCGTCCACACCGAGGCCTCGCTCGGCTGGGGCGGGCAGGAGCTGCGCATCCTGGCCGAATCGAAGGGCCTGATGGAGCGGGGTCACGAAGTCCGGCTCCTGTGTCCGCCGCAGGCTCGCATCTTCGCCGAGGCGCCGGCCTGGGGCCTGCCGGTGACGGCCTTGCCGATCGGCGAGAAGACGTTCCGCGGACTCGCGGCGCTGCGCGCGTGGTTCCGCAAGAACCGCTGCGACGTGATCAGCACGCACAGCTCCACCGACTCCTGGCTGTCGGCGCTCTCGATGGCGCTGCTCGGCCGGCCCTATCCGATCGTGCGCACGCGCCACATTTCGGCGCCGGTCTCGACCGATTTCCTGACGCGCTGGCTCTACACGCGGGCCACCTCGCACATCGTCACCGCCGGCGTGGCGCTGCGCAAGGAGCTGATCGAGCGCAACGGCTTCCCGGCGGCGCGCATCGACTCGGTGCCCACCGGCATCGATACCGCGCGGTTTCGGCCGGGGGACCGCAACGCCGCGCGCAAGGCCCTAGGGCTCCCTGCGGGACGGCCCCTCGTCGGCATCGTCGCTACTCTGCGCAGCTGGAAAGGACATCTTTACCTGATCGAAGCCTTCGCCGGCCTGCCGAAAACCGTGCACCTGGTGGTGGTGGGCGACGGACCCATGCGGCCGCAGCTGGAAGCGCGCGTGGACAAGCTCGGCTTGCGCGAGCGAACGCTGTTCGCCGGCAACCAGAGCGACGTCGTGCCGTGGCTGCAGGCGATCGATATCTTCGCCCTGCCGTCCTATGCCAACGAGGGCGTGCCGCAGGCCTTGGTTCAGGCCATGCTGGCCGGCTTGGCCTGCGTGACCACCAACGTCGGCAGCATCGCCGAGGTCGCGACCGACGGCCGCACCGCGCTGGTGGTGCCGCCGCGCAACGTCACCGGGCTGCGTTACGCGCTCAACCGGCTGCTCGAGGACGGCATGCTGCGCGAACAGCTTGCCGGGACGGCGCGGACGCACTGCGCGGCCAACTTCTCCCGCGAGCGCATGCTCGACGAGATGGAGCGGCTCTACTCGCAGGCCGCCAGGACTTCGACGACCGCGACGCCGAGCTCGAGGCTGCGGTAGTCCTTCGCCGGCTGCGCGAGCGCGGCCGCGAACTCGCGCACGGCAACGGCGAGCGGCAGTTCCGCGGCCACCGCGACCGGCCGGCCGTCGACCGTCAGCTTGTCGGCGGCGAGATCGTCGTAGAGCAAGGTTGCTTGCGCGCACCGCACCGAGAAACGGCGCACTTTCTCCCGCGCGTTGCTGAGAAGGATGGAAGCGGGCACGCCGGACGGGAACGACAGCGCCACGCTGATCGTTTCCTGCCGGTTTTCCCCTCGCTCGATCGCGGTGCAGGCGGCAGAGGCGGGCCGCTCGCCAAGCAGGTCGAGGCACATCGCGACGTCGTGCGGTCCCCAGTCCCAGAGCACCGGCACGTCCTCGCGATACGGTCCGAAGTTGCCGGCTTCGCCGCGGATCTCGCGCACGCCGCCGTACCGCGCCGCGAGCTCCTTGAGCGCGCGGAACGAGGGGCTGAAGAGATGCGTGTGCTCGACCCAGGCATGCGCGGCCGAAGCGCGCGCGGCCGCCAGGATGCTCGCCGCGTCGCCGGCGGAAAGCGCGAGCGGCTTCTCGATCAGCACGGAGATTCCCTTAGCGAGCGCCGCGCGCGCAATCTCGGCGTGCGTGGCGGGCGGCGTGGCGATGATCAAGCCGTCGAGCGCCGACGGATCGAGGAGCTCGCGCCAATCGCCGACCACGCGGCAGCCGGGCGGCACCGACGCTGCGGTATCGGGGTTGCGGCTTGCGACGCTGGCGAGCTGCACGCCCTCGAGCCGCGCGGCAGTGCGGAGGTAGTTGCGCCCCCATCTGCCCGCGCCGGCGAGACCGAGGCGGACGGGCACCGGCATGCTAGAAGACTTGAACCGACGGAAGCGGAACCACGAAGCGGCCGCCGGCCTCGCGCCAGGCGCTGTGCTTCTTCATGATCGGCTCGGCGAAGTTCCAGGCGAGGATCACGGTGTAATCGACCTTGTGCTCATAGAGCGCCTGCGCCGGCAGCACCGGTATGTGCATGCCCGGCGTATAGCGGCCCTGCTTGAGCGGGCTGTCGTCGACGACGAAGTCGATCAGATCCGGCGTGATGCCGAGGTGATAGAGCAGGGTGGTGAGCTTGGCGGGCGCGCCGAAGCCCGCGATGCGCTTGCCCTCGCGTTTCAGCTTGCGCAGCAAGGCAGTGAGCTCGCTGCCCACCTTGCCGATGCGCGCGCCGAAGGCCTCGAGCGTCGCGGGATCGCGCAGTCTCAGCTCGTTCTCGCGCGCGACCAGCGCGGCGACCGAGACGCCGACCTTGCGCGGCCCGCCGGCGAGCTGCACGACGCCGCGCAGCGAGCCGCCGTGGGTGTCGACCCGCAGGGCCTCGATGAGCTGCACGCCGCAGGCGGCGAAAAAGGTCACCAGCGGCTCAACCGTGTGGTAGTCGAGGTGCTCGTGGTACATCGTGTCGAACAGCGTGTTCTCGAAGACGTCGACCAGGTAGGACACCTCGAAGGCGAAGACGCCGTCGGGCGCCAGCAGCTTCGCGACGCCGCGCATGAAGGAGCCGATGTCGTCGATATGGGCCACCAGATTGTTCGCGGTCACGACCGCGGCGCGGCCGTGCTCGCGCGCGATTTGCTGCGCGAGCGCCTCATCGAAAAATGCGGTGAGCGTCGGGATGCCGGCTCGTCGGCTCGCGTCGCTGATCTCCTCGGCCGGGTCGACGCCGAGGATGCGATGGCCGCGCTCCTTGAAGAAGCGCAGCAGCGTGCCGTCGTTCGAGCCGATGTCGACGACCAGGCTGCCGGGCGGGGGCTTGAACTCCTTGCGGATGGAGTCCGCGTACTGCTCGAAGTGCCGCACGAACACGGGAGACGTGCCGGACACGTAAAGATAGTGTGTGTAGAGGATGCGCGGATCGACCACGTCGAGCAGCTGGACGTGGCCGCAGCCTCCGCAGAGCCAGATGTCGAGCGGCAGCAGCGGCTGGGGCACGGCGAGCTCCGCCGCGGTCACGAACGCGTTCGCCGGCGGCGTCGGCGCGAGCGCGAGGACCTTCTTGAGGGCTGCGCCGCCGCACAGGCGGCAGGTGCTTCGATGGTAGTAGGCGCTCTGCAAGCCGCGCCTACTCGCGCAGCGGCGGAATGCGGACGACGTCCGCCTCGTAGACCTCCTGCGCCCTCGAGTTGCGGCTGAGGACCAGGAACGAGCACTTCTTGGGAAAGATCATCTGGTGATCGACCATCGGCGGCGTGAAGAACAGCTCGCCTTCCTTCACGAACACGCTCTTCGGCTTCGCCCGGCTGCCGGTCGGCCGGTGGAGGTATTCGATGGCGCCCGCCAGCACGTAGCAGAAATGCCAGTCCGTGCGATGGTAGTGGTTGGCCCGCACCGCGCCCTTTTTGGAGTGGATCAGCACCGCGCTCTCCATCGGCAGGTCGACCAGCGGCCGGATCGACCCGCGGATGTCGACGAAGGCCTTCTCGAGCTTGACTAGAACTTCCTTAGGCCAGGTACGCTTTTCCCTGGGGTCGAGCGGTCTGATCTTCATGCGCGGCTCAATATATCATCCGGCGCGTGGAGAGCATAACGCGAGCGTTGCCGTTTGAGCTCGCCGCCTTGCGCGGCGCGGTCAACTACCAGCGATGGGTCATCGACGCCGTCTCGCCGTATCTCGGCGAGCGGATCCTCGAGCTCGGCGCCGGCGTGGGAACCATGTCGCGACGCTTGCCGCTCCGGCAGCGGCTGGTGCTGAGCGAAGTGGAGCCGGGCCTCTTGCCACTTCTGCGGGCCGAGGTGCGCGAGCGCTTCGGCGATGATTCCCGCGTCGCCGTCATCCCGATGGACCTGCGAGCGGACATGCCGGCGGGCATTGCGGCCGCGGAGCTCGATACGATCGTCTCCTTCAATGTGCTGGAGCATATCGAGAACGACGTCGAAGTCCTACGACGACTCGCGGCGCTCCTGCGCCGCAGCGCGTCTCCCGGTCCGCGTCGCATCGTGAGCTTCGTGCCGGCGCATCGCTGGGCCTACGGCAGCTTCGACCGGGTCTATGGGCACTTCAGGCGCTATACGGCGGCGAGCTTCGGTGTCTTCGCGGCCGAGGCCTGCCCGGATTTCCGCCTGGAGACGCGCTACTTCAACGCCTTCGGCTTGCCGGGCTGGGTGCTCTTCGGCAGGTTGCTGCAGCGCCAGTCGATCGGCGCGGGCGCCCTGCGCTGGTTCGAGCGGCTGTGTCCGTATATCCGGCCTGCCGACGACCTGCTCCACCGGCTCGGGCTGCCGCTGGGGCAATCCCTCATCGCGGTGCTGACGCTGCACAAACCGGCCGGGCAACCGACATGACGACTCTGAGCGTTCTGATTCCGGCGTACAACGAGGAGGCGAGCATCAGGCAGGTGCTTACCGCCGTCTCCGCGCAGCGGATCGCGGGCGTGACGCTCGAAGTGATCGTCGTCGACGATGCGTCGACCGACCGGACTGTCGAGGTCGTCAAGCAATGCGCCGGGCTGTACCAGACCTTGATCTCGCTGCCGCGAAACGGCGGCAAGGGCGCGGCGGTCATCGCCGGCTTGCGCGCCGCGACGGGCGACTACGTGCTCGTGCAGGACGCCGATCTCGAGTACAACCCGGACGAGTACGCGGGGCTGCTCAAGCCGGTGCGCGATTTCGGCGCCGAGCTGGTGATGGGCAGCCGCTTTCTCGCTCCTCCGTGGACCCGCGTGAACTACTTCTGGCACCTGATCGGCAACCGCCTGATCACGCTGCTCTTCAATGTGCTCAACAACA
>DASXKY010000061.1:0-12946 GCA_036496555.1 Burkholderiales bacterium
GCACGATCGCCTGCAGGTGGCCGACCTGAGACTCGGGCAGGCGCAGGAAAATGGCGGGCTGCTCGGTGTTGTCGCGGCCGGTCTCGACCACGTGGTCCTGGTAGTTGAGGCCGACGCAGACGATCTTGCCGGGGTTGGGAATGACAGGAAGCCAGGTCACTTCCGACGTTTTAAAGTCGGGTTTTTCATTTAACAGCTTTGCCGCTTCCCCGAAGGCATTGGCAGCCACCAGTGAAAGCAGATCGGGATAGCGGTTGCCGAGGCGCTTGCCGAGGTCGACAATGCCCTGGTCCACGACCGCGCCGTAGCTGGCGCCTTTCGCCGTGCTGAAAGTAGCGAGCTTCATATGAGTTCCTCTCCGGTGCCGCGGCTTGCCTTCAGCCACATGGGGCTGTACGTGACCGACCTCGCGCGGATGGCCGATTTTTACACACGCGTGCTCGGTTTGACCGAAACGGATCGCGGGCGCCTCGGGTCCGTCGAATTGAGTTTTCTGAGTAGAAGCCCTCTTGAACACCATCAGATCGTCCTCGTCAGCGGACGGCCCGCCGACGCCGGCTTCAACACCATCAACCAGGTTTCGTTTCGCATGGCGGAATTCGCCGGGCTGCGGGAGATGCACGGCCGCGTGCAGCGCGAGGGCATGAAGGAGATCGCGCCGGTCTCCCACGGCAACGCGCTCTCGGTGTACTTCCGCGATCCCGAGGGCAACCGCGTCGAGCTCTTCGTCGACACGCCCTGGTACGTGCAGCAGCCGCTGCGCGTGCCGATGGACCTGAGTCTCTCCGACGCCGAGCTGTGGGCCTGGGCCGAGGCCGAGGCGCGCAGGCAGCCGGGCTTCAAGCGCGTCGAGGACTGGCGTCACGAAATCGGGCGCAAGATGGCGCGATGAAGCCGTTCGTCTACACCGCGCTGCCTACGCGCGTCGTGTTCGGCGCGGGCTCGATCGCGCAGCTTCCCGCCGAGCTCGATCGCCTCGGCGCCAAGCGCGCGCTGCTGCTCTCGACTCCGGAGCAAAAGGAATCACTCAAGGAAGTTTCGAAAGCCCTCGGCCCGCGTTGCGCTGGCACCTACGACAAAGCCGCCATGCACGTGCCGGTCGAGGTTGCCGAGGATGCGCGCCGCGTCGCGCGCGAGCTCGGCGCCGACTGCTGCGTCACGGTCGGCGGCGGCTCGACCACCGGCCTCGGCAAGGCGATCGCGCTCACGTCCACGCTGCCGATCCTCGCCGTGCCGACTACGTATGCCGGCTCGGAGATGACGCCGATCTACGGCCTCACCGAGGGCGGCCTGAAGAAGACCGGGCGCGACGCGCGCGTGCTGCCGAAGACGGTGATCTACGACCCGCAGCTCACGCTCAGCCTGCCCGCGGCGCTGTCGGCGTCGAGCGGCATGAACGCCATCGCGCATTGCGTCGAGGCGCTTTACGCCGCCGACGGCAACCCGATCATTTCGATCATGGCCGAGGAAGGCATCCGGGCCCTGGCTTTGTCTCTGCCAAGAATCATTTCGAATACAAAGGACCTGCAGGCGAGAAGCGATGCTCTCTACGGCGCGTGGCTCGCCGGCATCGCCCTCGGCGCGGCGGGCATGGCGCTGCACCACAAGCTCTGCCATATCCTCGGCGGCTTCGGCCTGCCGCACGCCGAGACGCACTCGATCGTGCTGCCGCACGCCATGCGCTACAACCGAGAGGCCGCCGCCGAAGCGATGCGGAGCATCGCGAGGGCCCTTGGAAAGAGCGACGCACCCGGAGCCGTGTGGGACATGGAGAAGGATCTGCAACTGCCGATGCGCCTGGCGGATATCGGCATGAAGAAATCGGATATAGAGCGCGCGGCGCGCATCGCGGCGGAGTCGCCGTATCCGAATCCGCGCAAGGTCGAATTCGAGGCCGTGCTCGTGCTGCTCCACGACGCCTTCGAGGGGCGCCGGCCGGAAAAATAAAAAGGGGCGCCGAAGCGCCCCTTCCGTCGGGAAGTGCTACTTAGCCCGCACCCACGCCCCAGTTGGCGCTGTCCGCATTGCGGACATCGCTACCGGAAGAACCCGACCCCGAGTAGTACGAGGAGGACGTGCTCGACTGGTCCTGGTATTGCGAGCCCGGCTGGTTGGGATCGTAAGTCCCTTCCGCGAACGCGCTCGTAGCGGCAAGCGCCATGGCAAAAAGTCCAGCTTTCGCGAACGATTTACGCATAGGTATTACCTCCTTTCGTAGCGCTGAGTGATGCGAGAAGCGTGCCTGCTCAGCCTCCGACGCCCCAGTTCGCGCTGTCGCCCTCGGGGGTCTGGCTGTTGTATTTCGCTGCGCTCTGCTGCTGCGAGTTGTATGTCGTCGACTGCGCGTAAGCGCCGGTGGCGCCGAGCGAGAGGGCGACGAGCAGAATACGGACAAAGCTTTTCATCTTGCATGCTCCTTACAGAGAGAACACGGCACATGCCGCTAGTTCAGTTAGATGAATGTGTCGCACCAAATTCAGAGTATTTTTTTGCACCGCAAGCGTGAATACATTTCATGGAATGGCTGCGCTACAGTAAGGCCTGCGTCAGCACTTCGAAACAAGGGGAACGCATTCCAATGCGCGACAGCGTGGAGATCCACGGATAGCTCACACCTTTCTCCTGCTGGAAGGCACCTGGCGCTCCGAGGGCGAATACATCGACGCGGGTGGCCGCAAGTTCGCCGTAGCGGGAGAAACCACCATACGGCACGCGCCCGGCCGCTGGACCTTCGAGGCGGTGCAGCGCCTGCGCGGCGACCCGGCGCGGGTGCACCACAACCGCTACGACATCGAGCCGCTTTCCGACGGCGCGCGCTCGACGCACTGGACTTCGAGCAACCCGGCGGTGGGGGCGCTGCGCGGGCGCTTCATTCTCGCGGGCGACGCGATCCTTTCGCAGTACGGCAGCCCCACCGGCCGCTACCGCGGCTTCGAGTGCATGCAGAAGCGCGACGAGGCGCACTACTCGGTGCGCGGCACGCTGCTCGAGGAGGACAAGGTGATCTCGACCTGGGCGATCGAGCTCAGCCGGGCATTCTGATCGGTCGCACCGACTCGAAGGCCCGCGCGGCGCGCAGCACCAGCGCATCCGCGTAGCGCGGCCCGACGATCTGCAGCCCGACCGGCAGTCCCGCGTGCGTGAAGCCGCAGGGAATCGAAGCCGCCGGCTGCTGCGTGAGGTTGAACGGGTAGGTGAACGGCGTCCAGTCGGTCCAGCGCTTGCCGCCCGAGGTCTGCGGAAATTCCAGGCCGACGTCGAACGCCGGCACGGCGAGCGTCGGCGTGACGAGCAGATCGTAGTCGCGATGAAACAGGTTCATATGCACCCCGAGCGCGCCGCGCTTCTGCTGCGCGTCGAGCAGCTCGTGCGCGCCGATCTTCTCGCCCTGCGCGGCGACCTCGAGCAGGCCGGGATCGACCGGCTTTTTGTCTTTCACCGATCTCATCAGGAATGCGGCGCCGCTGAACCAGTGGGTCTGAAAGACGGGCCCGGGGTTTTCGAATCCCGGGTGCTTGGGCTCGACCTTCGCTCCCAGATCTTCAAAGACGTGCACTGCTTTTTCGACGATGGAAGCGACCTCCGGATCGACCTTCGCATAGCCGAGGTCCGGCGACCAGGCGACGCGCAGGTCGCGCACGCCGCTCTCGAGATCCATGCGCCAGTCGCGCGGATCGTAGGGCAGGGCGTGCCAGTCGCGCGCGTCGGGCTGCGCGAGCACGTCGAGCATCAGCGCGGCGTCGGCCACGCTGCGCGTGATCGGGCCGACGTGGGCCACGGTGCCGAAGGGCGAGAGCGGCCACGCCGGCACGCGGCCGAACGAGGGCTTGAGGCCGAACAACCCGGTGAAGCTGCACGGGATGCGGATCGACCCGCCGCCGTCGGTGCCGACCGCGAGCGGGCCCATGCCGGCCGCGACGGCCGCCGCGGCGCCGCCCGAAGAGCCGCCGGGCGTCTTGTCCGGGTTCCACGGATTGCGCGTGATCCCGGTCAGCGGGCTGTCGGTGACGCCCTTCCAGCCGAACTCCGGCGTGGTGGTCTTGCCGAGCAGCACCGCGCCGTGCTCGCGGAGCCGCGCGGTGGCGGGCGCGTCGTCGTTCCACGGCCCTTTCGGGTCGACCGTCTTCGAACCTCGCAGCGTCGGCCAGCCCCTGGTGAGGATGATGTCCTTGATCGACACCGGCACGCCGTCGAGCAGGCCACGGGGCATGCCACCCATCCAGCGGGCTTCCGATGCTTTTGCTTCCTCGAGAATCGTTTCCGAAACGAGGTTGAACGCATTCAACTTCCCGTTCAACCGATCTATTCTTTTCGAAACGGCAAGACAAACCTCCACCGGCGAAAAGGCCCGGGTGCGGTAGCCCTCGAGCAGCTCGACTGCGGTGAGCGAGGCGAGCTCGCCCTTCAAAGACCCTCGAGCGCCTTGGCGCGCCACATCGGCCAGGCGCGCGCGTAGTTCTGCACCGGATCGGAGGCTTTCACTTCGGCCTCGTCGAGGTAGGTGATCTTGCCGCCCGGCCCGGCGAGCGTCAGCGCCTGCATCTGCAGCTTCGCGCTCAGCTCGAGGTAGACGCTGCGCCCGACTGCGCGCGGCAGGTTCTCGCCGACGACCACCGAGCCGTGGCCGCGCATCAGCGCCGCAGGGTGGCCGCCGAGCGTTTTCGCCAGCGCCGCTCCCAGCTCGGGCGTTTTTACCAGCAGATCGGTTCCCTTCTTGACGTCGCGGACCTCGAAATTGGGAACCCCGTCGCCGACGAAGGCGGCCATATGGAAGATCGGTTTCATCGGCGCGCCGGTGACGCTGAACGGGATCACCGAAGGCGAATGGTTATGCACCACCGCCATCACTTCCGGCCGCGTCTTGAAGATCTCGCCGTGGATGAAGCGCTCGCGCACCGACTCGCGGCCGTTGTCGTCCTGCGGCCGGCTGTCCAGGTCGTACTCGATCAGGTCGGCCTCGGTGACGAGCTCCGGTGCGATCGAGCGGGCGAGGTAGTAGCGCTGCGGATTGCGCGGCGAGCGCAGGCTGACGTGGCCGTAGGCGTCGATCACGCCATGCGCGGCGAGGATGCGGTATGCCGCTACCAGATCTACCAGCTCGGTCATCGGTTACCTTTTCTAGTCGCCTTTTATTCCCGCAGCCTTCACTACCCGCGCCCAACGCGCAAGCTCGCTTTGCAACAGCCGCTGCAGCCGCGCCGGGTCGCCGCCTGCGGTCAGCAGGCCCTGCTTCTCGATCGAGGCCTTGATCTGGGGGTCCTTGAGCGATTCGTTGATGCCCGCGTTGAGCTTCTGCACGATCTCGGCCGGCGTGCCGGCCGGCACGAACGCGCCGTACCAGGTGTCGATCTCCAGGTCGGGCATGCCTTGCTGCTCCTTCAGCGTCGGCACATCGGGGAACGCCGCGGCGCGCTCGGCGCTGAGCACCGTGAGCATGCGCAGCTTGCCGCCGTGCGCGAGCGGCGAGGCCGACTGCAGCGCGGCGACGGTTGCGTCGACGTGGCCGCCGACCGCGTCGGACAGCGCGCCGGATGCGCCCTTGTAGGGGATGTGCATGATGTTGATTCCGGTCTCGAGCTTGATCAGCTCCATCGCGAGGTGCTGCACGCCGCCGTTGCCCGGGGAGCTATACGTCAGCTTGCCCGGCTGTGCCTTCGCCAGGTCGATGAACTCGCGCATGCTGCGCGCCGGCAGCTGCGGGTTCACCAGCACCGCGAGCGTGCTCGTCGCCACCAGCGCGACCGGCTCGAAGCTCTTCTCCGGATCGTAGGGTGCATTGGTCAGGGAGGCATTGGTGGCGAACGAGGTGGCGGGGAAGAGCACCGTCAGGCCGTCGGGCGCGCTCTTCGCGACCGCCTCGGCGCCGATGTTGCCGGTGGCGCCGGGCTTGTTGTCGACCACCACCGCCTGCTTCCACCGCTCGGAGAGCCTGGCGCCGATCAGGCGCGCGAGGATGTCGGCGCCGGTGCCGGGCGTGTAGGGCACGACGAAGCGGACCGGGCGCGACGGATAGTCCTGCGCGCCCGCGACGCCGGCGAAAACGGCCGCTGCTGCGGCGAGCGCCGCGACGAGCCTGTTCATGCGCTGATTATAATCACCGCTCCATGCGGCCCGTCGAGACCGAGGTCCTCGTCGTCGGAGCGGGCCCGGTCGGCCTCGTGCTCGCGATCGCGCTCGGCCAGGCCGGCGTGCGCTGCACGCTCGTCGAGCGCAAGCCCGCGCCGCAGTTCCTGCCGAAGATGGAGCGCTGCAACGCGCGCACCATGGAAATCTTCCGCCGCATGGGCCTCGCGGCGAAGGTGCGCGCCGCCGGCCTGCGCGCCGACGTGCCGATGGACGTCTACATCGTGCGCGCGCTGAACCAGCCGCCGCTCCTGCGCCATCGATACCCGTCGGTGGACGAGGCGCGCAGCGAGATCGATGCCTGCACCGACGGCTCCCTTCCCCTCGAGCCTTACCAGCTCATTTCGCAGTACACGCTAGAGCCGCTGTTGAAAAAGGTGGCCGAGTCCCTGCCGAGTGTTTCTGTTCAGTATGGCTATGAGTTCTTGTCTTTCGTTCAGGACGATGCGGGCGTTGCTGCCCAGCTGGAAAACAAGACCATCCACTGCAAGTACCTTGTTGCCTGTGATGGCGGTAGCAGCACTGTGCGTCAGCAGCTGGGAATACGGCTTGTCGGCGAGGGCGATCTCCTGAGGCTGCGGCAGGCGCTCTACCGGTGCGACGAGCTGTTCGATCGCATCCCGATCGGCCCGGGGCCGGGGCACGGGCGCCACTATCACGTGGCGGACGCGCAGTCGACCTTCCTCATCATGCAGGACTCGACGCGCCACTGGACGCTGCACGCGACGGTCGAGCGCGACGAGGACATGCGCGCGCAGTTCGAGCGGACCATCGGCGTGCCGGTGAAGTACGAGATGCTGTACGTCGGCGAATGGAAGCAGAACCTGCTCCTCGCCGAGCGCTACCGCGAAGGCCGCGTGTTCCTCGCCGGCGACGCGGTGCACCTCGTCATCCCGACCGGCGGCCTCGGCATGAACAGCGGCGTCGGCGACGCGGTCGACCTGGCGTGGAAGCTCGCCGGCACGCTGCGCGGCTGGGGCGGGCCTGGGCTGCTGGATTCGTACGAGCTCGAGCGCCGTCCCATCGGCGAGCGCAACGTGGCGGCGTCCCGCTACGCTTCGCAGGGGCGCCGCAAGTGGCGGGGGCTCTGGCGCAACCTAGACGAGCTCGTCGCGATGGCCGAGGTCGAGCAGAGGAAGAGCAACGAGATGATCGGCGCCGAGCTCGGCTACCGCTATGCCGCCTCGCCGCTCATCGCCGACGAGCCTGGCGCGCCGGAAGACGACTTCCGCAAGTACACGCCGACCACCTGGCCCGGCGCGCGGCTGCCGCACGCCTGGCTCGGCGGACACGTCGCCCTGCAGGACCGCATCCCGCAGGGCTACGCGCTGCTTCGTCTGGGCGGTTCGCGAGAAGAAAGCTCGCCGCTGGAAAAGGCCATGGCGCGGCGCGGGGCGCCGTTCAGCCTCCTCGACGTTCCGGATGCGGCGGCGCGCGACCTGTATGGGGCCGATCTGATCCTGCTGCGGCCCGATCTGCACGTGGCCTGGCGCGGCAACCGGGCGCCCGAGGCGCCGGAAGCCCTCGCTGCGCGGGTCACCGGCCATTAGAATCGGAGTTCAGGATAAAACTCCAGTGAAAAGACTTCTCTTATTTGTATTGAGCCTGGCCTCGGCCACGGCGCTTGCGCAGACCCTGCCGCCGCTCAACTTCGACGCGCCGCCCGGCTTTGCCGGCGGCGGCAGCGACGACGCGGCGATCTTCACGTCGCCCGAGCGCGACCTGTCAATCCACATCTATCCGTTCAGGCGGCTCGGGCCGGGCGACTTCCAGGCGCGCTTCCGCGAGACGCTGCTGCGCGAGTTCGTCAGCGCCGGGCAGCGCGAAGGCAAGCTCGCCGAGCCGGCGAGGATCGAGACTTTCGCGGTGGAAGGCGCCGAGGCCGCGCAGATCGCGCGCTTCACCGACGCCAACCGCGAGCGCAGCCGCCTCGCGATGCACGCGGCCGGCGGCGTGGCGATCGTCGACATCGTCGGCGTGAGCGGCGCAGCGGCCCGCAACGCCGCCGCGGTGAAGGAGCTGCTCGATTCGATCAGCGTCGGCCAGCCGAAGGCGCGCGCCGCGCCGGCCCCGCTGCTTTCCACGCCGGAACTCGCGAGCGCTGCGCCCGCCGCTGCGGCGGCCGCCGCGCCCGCTGTCGCGGCCGCACCAGCCGCAGCGCCGCCTCCGCCGCTGCCGCCCGGCCTCTACGTCGGCACGGTGCGCCGGCTGATTCCGCAGTTCGTCGGCGGGGTGCAGAGCGGGGGCATGTGGGTGAACGGACCGCAGTACTACGTGCTCTACAGCGGCTACGTCCACCGCACCTACGAGCAGCCGCGTCTGCCTGAAGGCGATGCGAGCCGCTTCGACTGGGAACGCGCGCGCCGCGAAGACGCCGCGAACACCGGCACCTATCAGCTGGCGGGCGGCGAGCTGACGATGAGCATCGGCACCGAGACCATCAGCGCCAAGCTCGCCGGGCCGGGGCGCTTCGACATCCTCGGCACGCAGTTCAGGCGCACGGCCGCCAGGTGACTTATTCTCGCGGTCACGGCGGCGAACCGGTTCATGGCTTGCCTTGTGGCTTGAGCCCGAGCGCGACGAAGACGTTGTAGCCCTGTCCCAGCGGCGCGAGCGACTCGAGCGTCCGCTTGCCTAGAAGATAGTCATTCGCCGCGACCAGCGCCGTGATTCGATCCTGATTCGCCGGGTGCTGGTCGAGCAACGCCGACTTTTGATCGGGGCGGCTTGCACCCTCCATCAATCGTTTGAACACCGCTGCGCCTCCAAGGGGGTCAAGGCCCGCGCGCATCGTGGCATAGGCACCCAGCGCGTCGGCTTCTTGCTCGTCTATCCTGGAGGAGAGCGACGTAATCACGGTGGAGACCGAATCCAGGTACTCCTTCGTGGCGTCCTTGCGTTGGAGCAAGTCCTGGAACTCCATGATGCCGGCGAGCCACGGCGGGAACGTTTCGCGCCTACGGACGATGTGGTGGAGCCGCGAGTGCGCGATCTCGTGGGCGAGCACGAACGCCAGCTCGTCATCGCGCTGAGCAAGGCCAAGGAGACCCGTGAAGATATAGATATTGCGTCCGCCGACAGTGAAGGCATAGTCCCTCGGCGGATTCGAGTCCAGCAACCGGACGTGCCATGCCGAGGGGTTTTCTCCATAGGCCACCAGCAGGGCATCGACGACTCGCTTGGCGCGCGCATACCTCTCGTCACTCACCTGGGAGACGGGGCGCCCGTTGACCTGTCCCGAGCGCAGCACCTCCTGGTCGAATTCGTCGGCCTCCTTCAGCACGTCGGACGGAATCGGCGCACGCGCCGCTGCCCGGATCGCTTGCACGGTATGCGTGTCGCGAGATGACGGGCTGGCGGGCAATCCTTCCGTCAGCTCGTGCGGGCAGTTGGCCTGCTGGGGGCCAACCAGACCGGTAGCAAACGTCTCGCTATAGCGCGCGACGACCATGTCGCCGGTGTTCAGGGCGGAAAGAAGATCCGCGCGTTGGCGGCGGACGGGAATCGTCACGCTACCCCCGCCGGGGCCGGTGAGCGTCAGCGTTCGCCGGCTGACATTGGTCGCTTTCACGAGCCCCTGAACCTCTACCGTGCTGACGAGCGCGGCCGCCGGCCGCGCGCCCTTGTCCGCAATGCGCACGGTCGATGCCGAAGTGAGCGACGGCCTACCCGCGGCCTTGCCGGCGGAGAGGCTGACCGACTGCGAGAGCCGCACGCAAAACCGCGAGCCAACTTCGATCGCGTCCAGGTTGCGTGCTTCGGGCACGCTGAACTTCAATTTCTGGCCGCTCGGGGACTCGATCTCCATGGTCATCGCCTGGCGGTCCAGCGACCGCACGACGACGACGGCGTCGGTCGCGACCTTGGCCAGGACGGTCTGCGCGATCTCGCCGGCCGCCGCTGTGGACGCGACGACGAAGGTCGCGAGCGCAAAGACGACGCGGCTCGCAGTTCTATGCATATTGTTCCCTCCCCGGCTGCGACAATAGCAGCTAAGCGCAGCTATTTGCGCTAAGTTATCATGAAAAATATTGACGTTGGTAGTAGACTTTAGTGGCTACACGCAAATCAAGGGAGGTGTCATGAGAAACACATTGGCAGTAGCTGCGCTCATGGTTGTTGCGGGCAGTTCAGCTGCCCAAAGCCAACCGCCGCAGGTCGGCTTCAACAATGATTGCCCGCCGCCGATGGCATTTGCGGGCGACAGGGAAAAGCCCGGAACGCCGCAGATGGGCTTCGCGGGCGACAAGGAAAAGCCCGGAACGCCGCAGATGGGCTTTGCCGGCGAGATCAAGCCCACCAGCGGAAACTCGATGGGCTTTGCCGGCGACAAGGAAAAGGCCGGAACGCCGCAGATGGGTTTTGCCGGCGAGATCAAGCCCGGCACCGGAAACCCGATGGGCTTTGCCGGCGAGATCAAACCCACAAGCGGAAACTCGATGGGCTTTGCCGGCGACAAGGAAAAGCCCGGAGCGGCGCAGATGGGCTTCGCCGGCGACAAGGAAAAGCCGGGAACGCCGCAGATGGGCTTCGCAGGCCAGCAGCCGCCCGCCGCCTACCGGCCCAACTGCGCCAACTAATCGGCGCCGAACAGCCTAGCAGGGCTTAGCTCAATGGGGCCCCCGCTTTCGCGGGGGCCCTTTCATTTATTGGGTTAGAACCAGCCGCGCGAGGCGGTCGGGACGCGACAAAGACTATTGGATACGGCGAGCGCGACGCCCAAAATCGATCGTCAAGCCCAGGCTGTCGATGGTGTGCTCGCCGAACGGTTCGCATAGATACAGCGCTCGCCAAGCGTCGATGTACGCGCGGACAAGAACGTGCGCTTCCAGGTCCTCGATTCGATCGCCGTCGGCAATGCGGAACACGCCGTAGTCCATCGACGTGGGCGATTTGAAAGCGGCCATGGATCCGACTATCGGCGAGCGGGACAAAACCGACTTGACCGCGCGCGCCAGCCGCCAGTCCGCGCGCGCCTTCTTCGCGGATTGCGTCGCTAGCGGGAAGCGGGATCCTTTGTCCGATACTCGCTTGGACTAAGGCCTGTCCAGCGCCTGAATGCGCGAGTGAAGGCGCTGGGTTGGGAGAACCCGAGCGAGAAAGTGATGTCCGTGACGGAGCGACGTGGGTCTTCGATGTAGCGCAAGGCGAGGTCCTTGCGGGTGTCGTCGACCAACTGAGCGTAGGTGGTCTTCCCCTCGGCGAGCTTGCGCTGCAGAGTGCGAGGGCTCATGTGAAGCTGCCTCGCTGTATCGTGCTCCGTACCTTCGCCCGAGGACAGGTGCTCGAGCACGGCCGCCCGAGTGCGCGAGACAACGTCGTACTTGTCGAGGCGAGCCAGCTCCTCGGTGAGCATCTTGTCGAACACCGCAGCAAGCTGTCGGTTGGCCGAGGGAAGAGGTCGGTCAGCGTCCTTGGTCGACAGCACGAAGGTGTTCTGGTCGACGCCGAACTGGACCGGGCATCCGAAGAAGCGCTGGTAGTCATCGGCCGGATCGGGCTTCTTCCGGCGCAAGGTCGCCGCGACGGGTCGAAGTGCCGCCCCGGCGTTCATGCGACAGAGATCGAGCAACAGCGCCAGCACGATGTCAACGAACACCGCCGCCACCGGCACGGCGGCGGGATCGCCTCGTTCTGCCGAGAAATGCACCTTGAGACCCTGTTTGGTGTCCTCGATCTCGGTCGCGCCTCGCTCACCAACCAGACGCGAGTAGCGCACTATTCGTTCTAACCCTGTCCGCAGCGTCGAGCTCGACAGCCAGGAATATCCGAGGACGCCCAGTTCAGAGGGGTGCCAGCAGCGCGCGGCGTGGAGCCCGAATGCGGGATCGCCGATGAGCGGGATCGCGACCCCGAGAATCGCGTCGATCTTGTCCACTTCGACACGCTCGCCCGGAGGCGGGGTCGCAGCGAGGTCGACGCCCGCCCGTTGCGCCATGCCGACGACATCGAGGCCGTGCATCTCAAGGAGGCGCCGGAACATATGTCCCATCGAGGCGAGGACACTGTGGCGTGACCGATCGCCGGCTCGTCCATCGCTCGCGGCCCTCATTGCGGCGCTCTCTCCCTGGCTGTCGCACCCTTTGCGCCGGCCCTGGTTTGGCGTCCCGGGTTAACGACTTGGCGCGTCAAGATCGGTAGCTGGTTGCGAAGACAAGGATACTGCACCTCTGTCGGACCACCAGAAAGGGACGCATCATGAAACGTACACTGCTAGTAATCGCTCTCATGGCTGTCGGCTCAGCCGCGCAAAGCCAACCGCCGCAGGTCGGCTTCAACAATGATTGCCCGCCGCCGATGGCATTTGCGGGAGACAAGGAAAAACCCGGAACGCCGCAGATGGGCTTCGCGGGCGACAAGGAAAAGCCCGGAACGCCGCAGATGGGCTTTGCCGGCGAGATCAAGCCCGGCACCGGAAACCCGATGGGCTTTGCCGGCGAGATCAAGCCCACCAGCGGAAACTCTATGGGCTTCGCGGGCGACAAAGAAAAACCCGGAGCGCCGCAGATGGGCTTCGCGGGCGACAAGGAAAAGTCCGGAACGCCGCAGATGGGCTTCGCAGGCCAGCAGCCGGCCGTCGCCTACCGGCCCAACTGCGCCAACTAATCGGCGCCGAACAGCCTAGCAGGACTTAGCTCAATGGGGCTCCCGCTTTCGCGGGGGCCCCTTTCATTTATTGGGTTAGAACCAGGCGCGTGAGGCGCTCGGGATCGGCGAGGAGGGCGTCGCTCGGGCCGCTGTGGATGATGCGGCCGCGGCTCAGGACCAGCGCCTGCTGCGTCACCTGCAGCGCGAGCTTGGCGTGCTGCTCGACCAGGATGAT
>DASXKY010000062.1:0-5198 GCA_036496555.1 Burkholderiales bacterium
CGGCCGCGCTATCCGCTGGCGAGCTGGATTTCGGCCTGCTCCTGCGGCCCGTTTCTGGCGATCTCGAACACCTGGTCGTGCAAAGCGAAAGGTTCGTCGCCGCGCTGCCCGCGCGGCATGCGGCGGCGCGCGGGCGCGGCCGGCTCGCGATGCGCGACCTGGCGGACGAGGCGTTCGTCATGGTGCCGCGCGAGATAGCGCCCGGTCTCTACGATATAGTCGCCGGGCTCGCCGCACGGGCGGGCTTTTCCCTTCAAGTGGCGCAAGAGGCGATACAGATGCAGACGGTGGTGAGCCTGGTATCCAGCGGGCTGGGTGTGGCGATCGTGCCGGCGTCGATCGCCAACCTCGGCCGGCGCGGCGTGGTCTATCGCGAGATCGCGGATCCGCATCCGCGGCTCGACCTGTGGCTGGCATGGCGCCGCGGCAGCCTCGGCGCCATGGCGCGCGACTTCATCGCGCACGCGCGGCGGCTTCGCTAGCCATGCTCGTCCATCCCGACATCAACCCGATCGCCTTTTCCATCGGTCCGGTGGCCGTGCGCTGGTATGGCCTCATGTACCTCGCCGGCTTCGCCATCGGCTGGTGGCTCGCCGTGCGCCGCATCGAGCGCGGCATGGCGCCCGTGACGCGCGCGCAGCTCGACGACATGATCTTTTATACGCTGATCGGCGTGATCCTCGGCGGGCGGCTCGGCTACGTGCTGTTCTACAAGCCCGCGTACTACTTCTCGCACCCGGCGGAGATCATCGCCATCTGGCAGGGCGGCATGTCGTTCCACGGCGGCATGATCGGCGTGATGACGGCAATGGCGTTGATCGCGTGGAAGTACCGCATCGACTACCTGCGCCTGATGGATTTCTTCGCGCCGCTCGTCCCGCCCGGCCTCGCCGCCGGCCGGCTCGGCAATTTCATCAACGGCGAGTTGCCCGGGCGCGTGACTGACGTCCCCTGGGGCATGGTGTTCCGCGGCGCCGGCGACTCGCCGCGCCACCCTTCGCAGCTCTACGAGTTCCTGCTCGAGGGCGTCGCGCTGTTTGCGCTGCTGTGGTGGTTCTCGTCGAAGCCGCGGCCGCGCGGGCAGGTATGCGGCCTGTTCCTCGTCGGCTACGGCGTATTCCGCTTTTTTACCGAGTTTGTGCGCCAGCCCGACTCCTTCATCGGTGAGGGAGGCTACCTCGCGTTCGGCACGACGATGGGCCAGTGGCTATGCCTGCCGATGATCGCCGCCGGCCTCGCGCTCATCGTCTGGGGCGCGCGCGCCGGGAAATCCGGCTAGAGCGCCCGCTCGAGCACGCGCGCGACATGCAGCGCCTGGCGGCCCGCGCCGTCGGCGATCTGGTGCCTGCAGCTCGTGCCGTCGGCAACCAGCAAGGTTTCTCTGGAAGAACTTCTTATTTGTGGAAGTAAAGCCAGTTCCGCCATCTTCATCGAGACATCGTAATGCTCGGCTTCATAACCGAAGCTGCCGGCCATCCCGCAGCAGCTGGTCTCGATCGTTTTCAGCTTCAGGTTCGGAACCAGGCCGAGCGCCTTCTGCACCGCCGGCATCGCATCGAACGCCTTTTGATGGCAGTGACCGTGGAGCAGCGCCTCGCCGCCGAGCTCCCTCAGCTTGAGGCGGCCCGGCTCGCGGGCGATGAACTCTTCGAACAGCAGCGCGCTCTGCGCCAGCTTGGCGAAGCCCATGGCGGGAAACTCGTCGCGTAGCGAGTACAGGCAAGAGGGCTCGAGCCCGACGATGGATATGCCGCGCGCGGCGTACGGCGCGAGCGCTTCCTGCATCCTGGCCGCTTCGTTCTTCGCCTCGTCCACCATTCCGGCCGAGAGGAACGTCCGCCCGCAGCACAGCCCGCTCGGTGCATGCACGCGATAGCCCGCCGCCTGCAGGACTTTGAGCGCCGCGCGCGCGTTCTCGGGTTCGAAGTAGCGGTTGAAGGTGTCGACGAACAGGACGACATCCGCGTCCGGGCTCGTCACCTCCGCGAACGCGTCGCTGCGCCACTTCGGCAGCTCTCGACGAGCGGAGAAGCCGAGAAACCCCTTCAGCAGCGACGAAATACCGTTCGCGAACGGGGCAAGCGCAGCGGCCCACGGTGCGTAGCGCGGCAAGTATCCGATCGCCCTGTCGCGCATCGTGTAGCCGTGCTTCGCTTTGTAGTGCGCGAGGTACTCGATCTTCATGCGCGCCATGTCGACGCCGGTCGGGCATTCGCGCTTGCAGCCCTTGCAGGAGACGCACAGGTCGAGCGCTTCTTTTGCGTCGTCGAACGCGAGTTGGCCCGACAGCGCGAGTCGCAGCGTATTGGCCCGCCCGCGCGTGAGGTGCTCTTCGTCGCGCGTGGCGCGGTACGACGGGCACATGGTGCCGGCGTCGAACTTGCGGCAATGGCCGTTGTTGTTGCACATCTCGACGGCCTTGTCGAAGCCGCCCCATTCGTTCCAGTTCAGATTTGCTTCCAGCGCAACGGTGCCGTACCCCGGCGGGTAACGGAACAGCGACTTGTCGTCCATGCGCGAGGGCGCGACGATCTTGCCCGGGTTCATCAGGCCGCGCGGATCGAGCCAGGACTTGATCTCGCCGAGCGCGGCGGTCAGGCGCGGCCCGAAGAAGGGCGCGATCCACTCCGAGCGCACCAGGCCGTCGCCGTGCTCACCGGAGTAGGCGCCTTTGTATTCCTTCACCATCGCGCAAGCTTCCTCGGCGATGGCGCGCATCTTCTCGGCGCCGTCGCGGCGCATGTCGAGCACCGGCCGCACGTGCAGCGTGCCGACCGAGGCATGCGCGTACCAGGTGCCGCGCGTGCCGTGCTTCTCGAACACGCGCGTCAGGCGGTCGGTGTACTCGGCAAGATGCTCGAGCGGCACCGCGCAGTCTTCGATGAACGATACTGGCTTGCCGTCGCCCTTCATCGACATCATGATGTTGAGGCCGGCCTTGCGCACTTCCCACAGGTCGCGCTGCGCCTTCGCATCGGTCAGCTCGACCACGCTGCCCGGCAGGCCGAGATCGGCCATCAGCTGCGACAACTCCTTCAGCTTGTGCGCCTGGCTCTGCTCGCCGGCGAATTCGACCAGCAGCACCGCGTCGGGGTCGCCCTTGACGCAGGCGTCGACGGTGGCACGGAACGCCGCGATGTCGCGCGCGAGGCCGATCATCGTGCGATCGACGAGCTCGACCGCCGAGGGGCCGAGCTTGACGATGTGCTGCGTGAGGTCCATCGCCGTGAAGAACTTCGGGAAGTGGCAGATGCCGAGCGCGCGCTGCGGCGGGACGCGCGAGAGCTTGAGGTGCAGGCGCTCGGACCAGGCGAGCGTGCCTTCGGAGCCGACGAGAAGATGCGCGGCATTCGCGTGCGGCGGCCCGAGATGATCGAGGTTGTAGCCCGCGACCTTGCGCAGCACTTTCGGGAATCTCGCTTCTATTTCCGCCTTTTCTCTCTCGTAAAGGCCTTTCAATTTATCGACAAATCGAAGGTAGTCCGTAGGACCGGAGGGATTCTGGAGGGAACTGAAATGCCATCGGTCCCCTTGTGCCGTAACAGCGTCAATCGCCAGGACGTTGTGGACCATGTTGCCGTAGGCGATCGAGCGCGAGCCGCAGGAGTTGTTGCCCGCCATGCCGCCAAGCGTGGCTTGGGCGCTGGTCGAGACGTCGACGGGAAACCAGAGCCCAAGCGGGCGCAGCTGCGCGTTCAGCTGATCGAGCACCACGCCGGGCTGCACCACGGCGCGCAGGCCCTGCGCGTCGACCTCGAGCACCTTGTTCAGGTACTTGGTGTGGTCGATGACAAGCGCGGCGCCGACCGCCTGCCCGCACTGCGAGCTGCCTGCACCGCGCGGCAGGATCGGGATGCCTTCCTCGGCGGCGATGGCGATCGCGGCGCGCGCGGCTTCTTCGCTGCGGGGCAGCACGATACCGACCGGCTCCACTTGGTAGATCGATGCGTCCGTCGAATAGCGCCCCCGGCTGCCGGCGTCGAACAGCACCTCGCCGTCGACCTCCTTGCGCAGGCGCACGGCGAGCGACGACGCGTCCGCGCGCGCGAACTTGACAGGAATCAAGGGGGCATTCATGAAGGCGGCAGTTAGAATACCCCAATGCCACCGCAGTCTCCCCATAGGGCTGGCCGGCACTTCCTGCAGATCCCGGGACCGACGAACGTCCCGGACCGCGTGCTGCGCGCCATCGATTTTCCGACGATGGATCACCGCAGCCCCGACTTCGCGGCGCTCGGCAAGGGCTGCCTCGCCGGGATGAAGCGCGTGTTCAAGTCGACGCAGGGCGAGGTGGTGATCTACCCCGCTTCCGGCACCGGCGCCTGGGAAGCGGCGCTCGTGAACACGCTCTCCGCGGGCGACCGCGTGCTGATGGCCGAGACCGGCCACTTCGCCACGCTGTGGCGGAAGCTCGCCGGCCGGCTCGGCCTCGAGGTGGAGTTTCTGCCCGGCGACTGGCGCCATGGCGCCGATCCCGAGGCGATCGAGAAGCGCCTGCGCGCCGACAGCGAGAAGCGCATCAAGGCCGTATGCGTTGTGCACAACGAGACTTCGACCGGCGTCGTATCGCGTATCGCCGAGGTACGCAAGGCGATCGACGCGGCAGGGCACCCGGCGTTTTTCATGGTCGACACGATCTCGTCGCTCGCGTCGCTGGACTACCGGCACGACGAGTGGGGCGCAGACGTCACCGTCGCCGGCTCGCAGAAGGGCTTGATGCTGCCGCCCGGCCTGTCGTTCAACTGCATCTCGGCGAAGGCGCTCGCGGCATCGAAGGGGGCGAAGCTGCCGCGCAGCTACTGGGCCTGGGACGAGATGCTCTCGAACGGCAAGAGCGGCTACTTCCCATACACCCCGGCCACCAACCTGCTCTACGGCCTGCGCGAGGCGCTGAAGATACTGCTCGACGAAGAGGGTCTCGACGCCGTCTTCGCGCGCCATCAGCGCCACGGCGAGGCAACACGGCGCGCGGTGCGCGCCTGGGGTCTGGAAGTGCTGGCGCTCGATCCGCGCGAGTATTCGGGCGCGCTGACCGCGGTGCTCCTGCCTGCCGGCCACGACGCCGACCGCGTGCGCAAGGCGATCCTGGAAGCCTTCGACATGTCGCTCGGCACCGGCCTCGGCAAGCTCGCCGGCAAGGTGTTCCGCATCGGCCATCTGGGCGACTTCAATGACCTCACGCTGATGGGAACGTTGGC
>DASXKY010000063.1:0-2539 GCA_036496555.1 Burkholderiales bacterium
GATCCGCAGCTCGTGCCGTCGGCGGTCGCGAGCGTGCTCGGCCTCAAGCTCGAGGGCGAAGACACTTCGCCGGAATCCGTCACGCGCGCGGTGGGCTTGCGAAAGCTGCTGCTCGTGCTCGACAATTGCGAGCATGTGATCGACGCGGCGGCCAAACTCGCCGAAACCATCGTGAGCCGTTGTCCGGGCACCACGGTTCTCGCCACCAGCCGCGAAGTGCTGCGCATCGACGGCGAATATGTCTATCGCGTCCCGCCGCTGGACGTGCCGCCCGAGGATGGCACCGGACCGGTCGACGCGACCGCACACACCGCGGTGCAATTGTTCATGGCGCGCGCGCGGGCGCTCGGCGCCGATCTCGCTTCGGACACCGACAATCTTTCCGCCATCACCGCGATCTGCCGTCGCCTCGACGGCATTCCGCTCGCCATCGAGCTTGCCGCCGCGCGTTCGCTCATGCTGGGGCCGAAGGAGGTCGCCGTCCTGCTCGACGACCGCTTCAGGTTATTGACTGCCGGCCGGCGCACGGCGCTGCCGCGCCATCAGACGCTGCGCGCAGCGCTGGACTGGAGCTACAATCTGTTGACGGAGGAGGAGGCGACGGTGCTGCGGCGGCTGGCGATATTCGCCGGCGACTTCCCGCTCGAAGCCGTCGTCGCGATCGCCGGCGAGCTTGCCGCCGATCACGTCGCGAGCCTCGTGACGAAGTCGCTGATCGCGGCCGACCTGCGCGGCAAGACGCCGCATTATCGCCTGCTCGATACCACGCGCGCCTACGCGCTGGAGAAGCTGCGCGCTGGGGCCGAGGAGCAGGAGGCCGCGCGCCGCCACGCCGAGTTCTATCGCAGCTACTTCATGCGCGCCGAAGCCGAAAGCGAATCGACGCCGCAGGACGAATGGCTTGCGGTCTACGGCCGCCACATCGATAACGTCCGTGCCGGCCTCGACTGGGCGTTCTCGCCTGATGGCGACACGCAGACCGGCATTGCGCTGACGGCCGCCGCCGTGCCGGTATGGGTGCAAATGTCGCTGCTCGGTGAATGCCGCGAGCGCGTCGAACGAGCGATGGCAGGCCTCGATCCCGCGGCCGCGGATGCCGATCGCCTGCGCATGCAGCTGTCGGCGGCGCTCGGCTGGTCGTTGATGTATGGCGTTGGGCGTGCGCGTGAAGCAGGGCCCGCCTGGAGCACCACGCTGGAGCTCGCCGACAAGCTCGGCGATCGCGACCATCGCCTGCGTGCGCTGTGGGGGCTTTGCATCAACCAGTTCAACAACGGCGAATTCCGCAAAGCGCTGGAATTCGCCCAGCGCTTCGCCGACGTCGTGGCCGGCGCGACCGACGCCGTCGACCTGATGATGGCGGACCGTCTGCTCGCCACCGCGCTGCATTTCTTCGGCGACCAGAACGGCGCGCGGCTTCACATCAGCCGCGTGCTGGAGCATCTCGAAGTGCTTGCCCAGAAGCCGCAGATCGTCCGCTTCCGCTTCGACCTGCGGGTGTCCTCGCACTATTTTCAGGCGCGCATCTTCTGGCTACAGGGTTTTGGCGATCAGGCGCTGCGCGTGGTCAAGCAGAATATCGAGGAGGGCCGCGCCATCGGCCATGCGCTGACATTCTGCAGCGTGCTTGGGCAGGGCGCCTGCCCGGTGACGTATCTCGCCGGCGATCTCGATGCTGCCGAGCATTATTGCGCGGCGCTGCTCGAGCATACCGAGCGCCATCCGATCCGGCTGTGGAACATCTGGGCGCGTTGCTTCCGCGGCATGCTGATGGTCAAGCGCGGCCACGTCGGCGCCGGGCTGGAAACGCTGCGCACCGCTCTCGACCAGGCGGGTGACGCCAGACTGTTGCCGCGCTTTCTGCTTCCGCTCGGCGAACTCGCGGCTTGTCTCGGTGAAGCCGGCGATGCCGCGCGCGGGCTTGCCATGATCGAGGAGGCGCTGGCGCGCAGCCAGGCCCGGGAAGAAGGCTGGTATCTCGCCGAGCTGCTGCGCATCAAGGGCGAGCTGCTGCGGAAATCCGATTCCGCAGCAACGGCCGCTGCCGAGACATGCTTCACGCAAGCCCTCGATGTCGCACGCCAGCAGGGCGCGCTGTTCTGGGAGTTGCGGACGGCGATGAGCCTGGCGCGGCTGAAGGAAGGTCAGCGCCGTCGCAGCGACGCGCGGAAGATCCTGCAGCCGGTGTATGCGAAATTCACCGAAGGCTTCGCCACTGCCGATCTGCGCTACGCCAAGGCGCTGCTCGACACGCTCTCCGCATGACCGGCGAGCCGCCGCGCTTCGATGCCGCCTTCAAGGCGCAGTTCGCCGAGCTGGTACGCTGGCGGCGCGACGTGCGCCGCTTCCGCCGCGACCCGGTCGATCCAGCGCTTGTGACACATCTGCTGGCGCTCGCCTCGTACGCGCCGTCGGTCGGCCTGTCGCAGCCATGGCGCTTCGTGCTGGTGGAGACGGCGGCGCGGCGCGTCGCGATCCGCGATAATTTCGCCGCCGCCAACAAGGCTGCGCTCGACGGTTACGCGGGAGAGCGGCAGGC
>DASXKY010000064.1:0-42196 GCA_036496555.1 Burkholderiales bacterium
ATCGGGCAATGTCGCCATCACCGGCACGGTGGGCGGCGAAGCCAACGTGGGCGACACCGTCACCCTGACGGTCAACGGCAACGCCTACACCGGCACCGTCGCCGCTGCCCACACCTTCTCCATCAACGTCGCCGGCGCGGACCTTGCCGCCTCGACAGTGGTGTCTGCCAGCATCACTTCGACCGATACGGCGGGCAACGTCGGCACCGGGACGGATACGGAGACCTACACCGTCGACCTGACCGCTGCCGCTCCGACCATCACGCTGACCTCGAACATCACCGCCGACGACGTGATCAACGCGGCGGAGGCCAGCGGCAACATCGCGGTGGCGGGCGTGGTGGGTGGCGAAGTCAACGTCGGCGACACCGTCACACTGACGGTCAACGGTCACGCCTACACGGGCACGGTCGCCGCGGGGAATACCTTCTCGATCAACGTGGCGGGCGCCGACTTGGTCGCCGACGCCGACTTCACGATCGACGCGACTGTCAACTCGGTGGACGCGGCCGGCAACCCCGGCAGTGCGAGCGACACGGAGAGCTACACGGTCGACGTCACGGCGCCGGTGCCCGCCATCACGCTCAATGCCAGCATTACCGCGGACGACGTGATCAACGCGGCGGAAGCCGGCGGCAACGTCGCCATCACCGGCACGGTTGGCGGCGCCGCCAATGTGGGCGACACCGTTACCTTGGTGGTGAACGGCAATACCTATACGGGCACGGTCGCAGCGGGCAACAGCTTCTCGATCAACGTCGCCGGCGCCGACCTGGCGGCCGACGCGAGCTGCACGGTCCAGGCGAGCGTCACGTCGACGGATGCGGCAGGCAACGTAGGTACGGCGAGCGACGCGGAGACGTACACGGTGGACCTGGTCTCGACTCCGACTATCACGCTCACCGCCAGCATCACCGCTGACGACGTCGTCAATGCGGCGGAAGCCGCGGGCAACGTCGCCATCACCGGCACGGTGGGCGGCGAAGCGAACGTAGGCGACACGGTTACCCTGACCGTCAACGGCAATACCTACACGGGCACGGTCGCCGCGGGCAATACCTTCTCGATCAACGTGGCCGGCGTGGATCTTGCCGCCTCGACCATCGTGTCGGCGAGCATCACGTCGACCGACGCGGCAGGCAACGTGGGCAGCGCGAGCGACACCGAGAGCTACACGGTCGATGTGACCGCGCCGGTGCCGACGGTCACGATCACTTCCAACATCACGGCCGACGACGTGATCAATGCCGCCGAGGCGGCGGGCAACGTCGCGATTACCGGCACCGCCGGCGGCGACGCCCAGGTGGGAGATACGGTCACTCTGACGGTGAACGGCAATACCTACACGGGCACCGTCGCGGCAGGTAACACCTTCTCGATCAACGTGCCGGGCGCGGACCTGGCAGCCGATGTGACCTTCACTGTCCATGCGAGCATCGCGTCCACGGACGCGGCGGGCAACGTGGGCGCCGGCAGCGACACGGAGACCTACTTGGTCGACGTGACCTCGACGCCGACGATCACGCTTACCTCGAATATCACCGCCGATGACGTGATCAACGCGGCGGAAGCGGCCGGCACTGTCGCGATCACCGGCACGGTGGGCGGCGAAGCGAACGTGGGCGACACGGTGACCCTGACCGTAAACGGCAACAACTACACGGGTACGGTCGCCGCGGGCAAGACCTTCTCGATCAACGTGGCGGGCTCCGATCTCGCCGCCTCGACGATCGTGAGCGCCGCCATCACTTCCACCGACGCGGCCGGAAACGTCGGCACCGCGGGCGACACCGAGACCTACACGGTGGACGTCACAGCGCCGGCGCCGACCATTACCCTCACCTCCACGGTCACGCCGGACGACATCCTCAACGCGGCCGAAGCGGGCGGGACCGTCGCGATCAGCGGCACGGTCGGCGGCGGCGCCCAGCCGGGCGATACGGTTACGCTCACGGTGAACGGCATTGCCTATACCGGCAGCGTGCAGCCCGGCAACACCTTCTCGATCAACGTGGCGGGCGCCGACCTCGCCGCCGACGCGGACTACACCATCGACGCCACGGTGAGCTCGGCGGATGCCGCCGGCAACGTCGGCACGGACTCGGACAGCCATGCCTACACGGTGGACGTGGCGGTGGCGGCGCCGACCGTCGCCCCGCTCAACACCAGCAGCGTTCAGCCCACGCTGAACGGCACCTTCGACGCCGCCGACACGGTGGCGCTGTCGGTCACAGTGAACGGCGTGACCTACACGCTCGGCAATCCGGCGCTGGTCACCAGCGGCAACAGCTGGAGCCTCGACCTCGCCGCGTCCGGTCAAACGCTTGCGGCCGGCGCCGCCTACACCGTCGGCGTGGGCGCGGCCGACGCCGCTGGCAATTCGGTGAGCAACGCGAGCGCCGGCATCGTAAGCATCATCGCTCCGGCGGCGCCTTCCGCGCCGGTGACCGCCGACATCACCGTACCGGCGGGTCAGGGCACGGGCGGGATGGTCATTTCCTCTTCGCCCCCCCAACCGGGCGCGAGCCCGGCCCTAGGAATCGCGGACCGTCCTGCGCTGCCAGGCCTCGCCAACCCGTCGCTCGGGCTGCCGGTCGATCCGAGCGTCGCCGCGTCGCAGATGGGCATCCGCGCTGCGGCCGATCAGATCCTTCGACCGACTCAGGCACAGTCCGCATTCGACCTCAACGCCCTGCCGGCCACTGCCGCCGGCACTTTCGACCCGTTCGGCTTCCCGGTCGAGCGGATGTCGATGGACCGGGCGAATGCGCTGATTGTCCAGAGCGGCGGGCTGCCGCTCATCGGCCACTATCTTTTCGAGTACAAAGGGATCGCGAGCCTCGACGCCGACGGCCGTATCCCGCAGGACGCCTTCGCGCACACCGATCCGGCGGCGGTCGTCACCCTTACCGCCCGCCTCGCCGACGGCTCGCCGCTGCCGGCCTGGCTGCGGCTGGATCCGCGTGGCGCCTTCGTCGGCGTGCCGCCGGAAGGCGCGGAGGGCACGCTCGAGCTCGAAGTTATCGCGCGCGACACCGAGGGCCGCGAGGCCCATACCCGGTTCCTGCTCGACCTGAAGGACCTCCAGGCGGCGGTCGCCGCGGTCCAGGCGCGCGACTCCGTACTGGGGCTCGATGTCGACGGTGCCGAGGCGCAGCGTGCGAAGCTCAAGGCCGAGCGCGAAGCGCGCGAGGCCGCGATGCAGGGCAAATCCGAAAAGACGCCCATGCGCGGCACGCCGACTTTCACCGAGCAGATGCGGACGGCGAAGAAATCCGATCCGCTGCTCGACCGCATCACGGGCAAAGGTCAGGACCAGGCAGCCGGGAAGGGGCAGGACAAGCCCGGCGCTCCCCGATAAACCTTAACCCCCCCCGGATAAACCTTAACGTGAAGGGTTTTCCGGGGCGGGTTATGATGCCAAACGCGTCGGTTAGGGACCGGCGCTCAGAACTAAAACATGAGCTTAGATAAGCAACTTCGACTACTGTCGCAGTGTTGCGGTGCAGCATTCACGGCTGCGCTGCTGATGCTGCTCGTCGGTTGCTCGTCGTTTACGGATCCACTGACCGCTGAAGAGCGCGACAAACTGGCTGAGGATGCTCGCAAGCAGATGTTCGAAGGCCAGGAGGCCGTGGAGCGCCCGCTGACGCTCGCCGAGGCGACCGCGCGGGCAATCAAGTACCAGGCCGACTACCGGCAGAAGCGCATGGAAGAGGCGGCCGCTGCGGCGCAGATCGACGTCGCCAAGTTCGACCTGCTGCCCAAGGTCACCGCCAACGCCGGCTACAACTGGCGCAACAACGACAGCTTCGGCTTCGGCTTCACCCCGGACGGCACCATCTCGACCAACCCGACGGCGTCGGTCGAGCGCGTGACCAGCATGGGCGGGGTCGGCGTGGCGTGGAACATCCTAGACTTCGGCACCAGCTACTTCCGCGCGCGCCAGCTCTCCGACCAGCGCCTGATCGCCGACGAGCGGCGGCGCAAGGCGGTGCAGACGCTCATGCACGACGTGCGCGTCGCCTGGTGGCGCGCCGAGGCGGCGCAGCGCCTGCTGCCGGCGTCGGATTCGCTGCTCGCCGAGATCGACCAGGCGATCGAGAAGACGCGCGTCATCGAGAACGGCAAGATGCTGCCGCCGGTGCAGACCGCCACGCTGCGCCGCGCGCTGCTCGACCTCGCGCAGCAGATTGCGCTGCGCCGCCAGGAGCTCGCGCAGGCGCAGGTCGAGCTCGCCGCGCTGATCAACACGCCGCCCGGTGTCGAGTACCGCATCGTGGCGGGCGACGAGGCCCGCGAGGTGCTCGACCTCACAGCCGACATCGACGCCCTCGAGCTCGTCGCGCTGCGCAACCGCCCGGAGATCGCGGAGGAGGGCTACCGGACCCGCATCTCCCGCGACGAGGCGCGCAAGGCGCTGGTCGGCCTGATTCCGAACGTCAGCCTCGACCTGGGCCGCAATTTCGACAGCAACAAGTTCCTGCTGAACAACACCTGGACCTCGGTGGGGGTCAGGGTGGCCCTCAACCTGGTCAAGGTGTTCTCCATCCCGGCGCAGCAGCGCCTCGAGGAAGCGACGCGCTCGGCCGACGATTCGCGCCGCATGGCGATGGCGATGGCGGTGCTCGCGCAGACGCGGCTCGCCGCGGTGCGCTACACACTGGTCGCCGATGAATTCCTGATCTGGGACGAGGCCGTGCACGACGACGAGCTGATCGTGCGCAATCTCACCTCCGGCGGGCAGGCGGGTATCGACACCGAACTCGAGCTGGTCCGCGCCCGCGCGCGCGCGCTCGCCAGCCGCGTCAACCGCGACCTCGCTTACGCCAACCTGCAAGCGAGCGTCGCGCGCCTCTACAACTCGGTCGGCTACGACGCCGTGCCGCGCGACGACGAGGGCCGGCCGGTGGAGGAGCTCGCCAAGCTCATCGACGCGCGTTTCGGCGAGCTCGAGCAGGCGAGCTTCTCGCACAAGGTCGCCGCCGTGCGCCCGGTCGTCGCCGCCGGCCTGGTGACCGGCGCGCAGCCGCGCATCGGCAAGCTGGTGCGCGCGGGGCTCGGCAAGGGCCTCGAGACGGCCGGCTTCACGTCCAATGAACACGCCGACGTGCGGCTCGACCTTCGCCTAACTCTGGAGCGGCCCAAGGACGGCGTGCGCGTGGCGCGCGTACTGGTGAGCGCGCTGCCGCGCGGCAGCGCGCGTCCGACGCTGACCCGCGAGTTCAAGACCTCGCTCAGCGAGCCGGTGAACGACGTCCAGTGGCGCGCGCTTGGCGAAGGCGCGGTCTACAAGGTAGTCGCAGAACTCGCGTCTCGGCGCATCACGCAAGCTTCGCTGCGCGTGGCCGAGCGCCTGAGCGCGCCCGGCAAGCCGATCAACAAGAAGCAGCTGCCGCCGCCTTCCACGGCGCCGCTTGCCCTGCGCCTGGACGAGACTGTCACGCCCGTCGCCGCGCCGGCGGAGGCTCCCTTCCACTTCGAGGCCTCGCGATGATGCGCGCCGCGCTCGTCGGCCTGCTTCTCATCGGCGCCGTGCCGGCCCTGGCCCAGGCTCCCGCTCCGGTGGCGCCGGCCAAGCCGGCCGCCGAAGCCGCCAAGCCCGACGTGGCGAAGCCGGATGTCCCCCGCGAGCCCGCGCCGGAGATCGCGGCGCTGATCCTCGCAAGCGAGGAGACCATTCTCTCCAGCCAGATGGCCGGCCGCATCCGCAAGGTCAACATCGGCCTCGGCGACGAGGTGAAAAAGGGCGCCCGGATCATCGAGTTCGATTGCGGCGAGCAGCGCGCCCAGCTCGACGCCGCCGATGCGGACTATCGCGCGGCGCGCGACACGCACGTCGCGCGGCTGAAGCTGCAGTCGCTCGGCGCCGCGGGCGAGCTCGAGGTGGCAGTGGCCGCCGCCGCGGCGGACAAGGCGCGCAGCCAGGTTCAGCTGCGCCGCTCGCAGCTCGCCTACTGCACTGTCGCCGCCCCCTTCCACGGCCGCGTCGCGCGGCTGCGCGTGAAGAGCGCCGAGAGCGTGCAGGCGGGCCAGCCGCTCGTCGACCTCGTCAATCCGAGCTCGCTCAAGGCGCAGATCTTCGTGCCTGCGGCGTGGGTGACCTGGCTGAAGGCCGGCGCGCCGCTCGTCATCCAGGCGAACAACGGCCAGAGCTTCCCGGCCAAGGTGTCCAAGCTCAACTCGCGCGTCGACGGCGTGAGCCAGCAGCTCGAGCTCGAGGCGCAGATCGAGAACGGCGACGGCCTGGTGCCCGGCATGGTGGGCGTCGCCGTCTTCAACCCGCCCAAGTGAACGAAAACCCGAACCCGGCGCTGGCCCTGCTCGAATTCGAGCGCCGCATCCAGACCGCCACCTCCAACCGCGAGGTCGCCTTCCGCGCGGTGAACGACGGCTCGCAGGTGCTGCGTTTCGATCAGGCGGTGCTCTGGCGCTGGGACATCTTCTCGCGGCCGCTGATCGCCTCGGCCTCGGGCCTGGCGGACGTGGCGGTCGACAGCCCCTACCAGCAGTGGCTGGTGCGCCTCGTGCGCGGCATCGTCCCCGATCCCTTCGATGCCTCGCAGACGCTCGCCGCCGCGGACCTGCCCGAAGCGGTGGCCGCCGACGCCGCCGATTGGCTGCCCGCCCACGTGCTGCACTGCCCGCTGCGCGGGCCCGCCGGCGAGGCTCTGGGCGGCATCCTGTTCTTCCGCGCGGAGCCATTCTCCGACGCCGAGCGTGCGGCGGCGGAGTGGGTAGCGCGCTCGACCGGCTACGGCCTGTGGGCCTGGCGCAGCGACAAGCACGTCCTCAAGCGCTGGCTGAAGAATCCATTCGCATGGCGCACCGTCGGCATCGCCGCCGCGGTCATCGCGCTGGTCGCCCTGATCCCCGTGCGGCTGAGCGCGCTCGCGCCGGCCGAGATCACGCCGCTGCGGCCGATTCCGGTGACTTCGCCCATCGACGGCGTGGTGCGCGAGATCGTGGTGAAGCCGAACGAGATCGTGAAGGCCGACCAGCTGCTCGCCGTGCTCGACGACACCTCGCTGCGCAACCGGCTCGAGCTCGCCGCCAAGGCGCTCGACATCGCGCGTGCCGACCTGCAGCGCGCGACCTTCAAGTCCTTCAGCGACGAGGCGAGCCGCCTCGAGCTGCAGGTGCTCAGCGCCCGCGTGCAGGAAAAGGGCGCCGAGGTCGCCTTCCTGCAGGAGCTGCTCGGCAAGTCGAAGCTGTACGCGCCGCAGGGCGGGCTCGCCATCTTTCCGGGGCAGGAGGAGTGGCGCGGACGGCCGGTCCAGGTCGGCGAGCGGGTGATGCTGATCGCCGACCCGTCGGTGATCGACGTCACCATCTACCTGCCGCCAGAGGACGCCGTAGAGCTGGAGCCCGGCGGGGACGTGAACCTGATCCTGCACGTCGACCCGCTGCGCTCGCTCGACGCGACGATCGAGCGCGCGAGCTACGAGGCGAGCGTCTCGCCCGACGGCACGCTCGCCTACGTCGTGCGCGCGCGCCTCGCCTCGGGGCAGGGGCTGCCGCGCATCGGCCTGCGCGGCACCGCCAAGGTCTACGCCGGCCGCGTCACGCTCGGCTATTACCTGCTGCGCAAGCCGCTCGCCTTCTTCCGCCGCTCGCTCGGCGTCTAAGAGCCGCGGCGCCGGCCTAGCGCATGCTGCCGATCCGGCCGCTCCTCATCCTCGCCGCGGGCGCGCTGCTCGCCGCCCTGACGATCGGCGAGCTGGATGCCGAGCCGCGCGTCGAGCGCGGCTTCACCACCGCCGTCTCCGAGCGGCTGATCGCGCTCTATAGCCAGCGCTTCGGGCCGCAAGCCGCAGAGCGGCTGAACACCTGGAAGCGCTACGCGCGCACCCGCAGCGGCGCCCCGGCCACCGAGCGGGAACTGCTCGACGAGGTCAACCGCATCCTCAACCGCATCGCGTTCGTCGACGACGCCGTGCACTGGGGCGAGGACGACTACTGGGCGACGCCCGCTGAGACGGTGGCGAGCAACGGCGCCGATTGCGAGGACTACACCATCGCGAAGTACTTCCTGCTGAAGGAGCTGGGGGTGCCGATCTCGCGGCTGCGCATGACCTATGTGAAGTCGCTGAAGCTGAACCAGGCGCACATGGTGCTCGCCTACTATCCACGCCCCGACGCCGAGCCGCTGGTGCTCGACAACCTCGAGGACAGCGTGCGCGGCGCTTCGCAGCGGCCGGACCTGATCCCGGTCTACAGCTTCAACGACGAGGAGGTATGGGTGGAGCTGAAGGGACGTGTCGGCTCGCCGCGGCAGATCCGCAACTGGAGCGCGCTGATCGAGCGGCTCGAGCGCGAAAGACGCACCTGATGGCCGCCCGCCAGCCGCTGCCGCTCGGCCGCCAGGTTGCCTGGGTCGTCTCGGCGATCTTCCTGTTCGCGCTGGTCGGCATCCAGGCGATCCACCTGCGCAGCACGCACGCCAGCCTGCAGCGCCAGCTCGAGTCGCTGGCGCAGGACGCCGCCACCTCGCTCGGCCTGTCGCTCGGCGTGCTGCTGCGCGGCGGCGACGCCGCGCTCGCCGAGACGGTAATCAATCCGGCTTTCGATCGCGGCCACTACGAGCGCATCGAGTACTTCGGTCCGAACGGCGAGCGGCTGGTGAGCCGCAGCCTGAGCGCGGTGCAGGGCCGCTATCCGGAATGGTTCGCGGCGCTCTTCCCGCTCTCGGCGCCGACCGCGGAGTCGCTGGTGAGCGGCGGCTGGCGGCAGCTCGGCAAGGTGCAGGTGACCGTCCATCCGCGCTTCGCCTACGAGCAGCTCTGGGCCACGGCGCGCGACACGCTCGTCTACCTGCTCTTCATCTACGCCGCCTCGCTCCTCGCCCTGCGCCTGTTCCTGCGCGACCTGCTGCGGCCGCTCGCGGCGATCGAGGCGGCCGCGCAGTCGATCGCCGCGCGAAATTTCGTCACGCTGCGCCTGCGCCCGGCGACGCGCGAGCTGGCGCGCGTGGTCGAGGCGATGAACGCGCTCTCGCGCAAGGTGAACGAGGCGCTCGAGTCGGAGACGCGCCGCGCCGAGAAGCTGCAGGACGCCGCGTACCGCGATCCGGTAACGGCGCTCCTCAACGCGCGCGGCTTCGCCGCGCGCTTCGAGTCGAGCTACGAGGGCGAGCGCGAACCGTTCGCCGGGGTATTCGCCTTCGTCGAGATCGCCGAGCTCGCGCCGATCAACCGCCGCCTGGGGGCGGGCCGCTGCGACGCGCTGCTGCGCGAGATCTGCGGCCACTGCCATGAGGCGGCCGCCGGCGCCGGCGGCTTCGCCGGCCGCTGGACCGGCTCGCTCGTTGCCGTCGCGCTGCCGCGCCTGGCCCTGGAGGATGCGCGCGAAGGCCTGCTCGCCATGCGCCAGGAGGCGCGCACGGCGATACGACGCGCCGGGCTTACGCGCTACGACCGCGTCGCGTGCGGCGCAGTGGAGATCCGCAGCGGCGCGGCTGCCCTGCGCCATCTCGCCGCGGCCGCCGATGCCGCCTTGGCGCAGGCGCGCGAGGCGAGCGACGGCGTGGTGCTGCTGCGTACGACGGCGCCTGCCGCCGCCGGCAAGCCGCCCGCCGAGATGCTCGCCTTCGTCGCCGAGGCGATCGCCGCCCAGCGCATCGAGCTCGCCGGCCAGAGCGCCTACCGGCTGAGCGATCACCGCGCCCTCCATACCGAGATCCTGGCGCGCATGCGCGATCCGGCCGGGCGCGAGCTCGCGGCCGCCGAGTTCCTGCCCGCGGTGGGCGCCCTGGGCCTGCAGGAGGAGCTCGATCGGGCGGTGATCGAGCGGACGCTCGGCGCGGCGCGCGACCGCGAGGAGGGGGTCAGCATCAACCTGTCGGTGCAGTCGCTCGAGCGCGAGACCTTCGTGCAATGGCTGCTCGAGCGCCTGCGGACGGAACGCGCGGCCGGGCGGCTGGTCTTCGAGATGGCGGAAAACGCCGTGATGCGCAACGAGAGCGCCTGCATGGCCTTCGCCCGCGCGCTCGCCGGGAGCGGCGCCAGCCTGGCGCTGGACAATTTCGGCATCCGCCGCGACAGCCTCGGGCTCGCGCAGCGGCTGCGCCCGGCGTACATCAAGCTCGCCGGCGCCCATACCGCCGCGATGGTCGCCAATAGCGGTACTCGCTTCTACGCCGAGTCGCTGATCGCCGCGGCGCGCCAGCTCGACATTCCCGTGATCGCACAGGCGGTGGAGGACGAGGCGGTGTTCCAGGCCATCGCCGGGCTCGGCTTCGCCGGCTATCAGGGCAACCTTGGCGGCCGGCCTTCGCCCTGGCCGCCGAAGGTGTAAGGTTCGGGGAGCCGACTCCGACTCAAGCCCGAGACATGGAACGTACCGACTGGATCAAGGTTCACCCGCTGGTGGTGCGCATCACCCACTGGATCAACGTGGTCGCGGTGCTGATCATGGTGACGAGCGGCTGGCAGATCTATAACGCCTCGCCGCTTTTCAACTTCGCGTTCCCGTTCGCGCTCGGCGGCTGGCTGGCCGGGGCTTTGCAATGGCACTTCGCCGCCATGTGGCTGCTGGCGGGGAACGGCATCGTGTACGTGGGCTATGGCGTCGCCTCGGGCCATTTCCGCAGGAAGCTGCTGCCGATCGCGCCGCTCGCCGTGCTGCGCGACGTGCGCGAAGCGTTCCGCGGGCGGCTCGCCCACGACGATCTGTCCAAATACAACGCGGCGCAGCGTGCCGCCTACCTCGCGCTCATCGTGGCGCTCGCCGTGCTGGTGGCGTCGGGACTGGTCCTGTGGAAGCCGGTCCAGTTCCACTGGCTGGGTTCGCTGCTGGGCGATTATGAGGGCGCGCGCTACGTGCACTTTTTCGCCATGGCGGCGGTGGTATTCATAGTGCTGGTGCACGTCGCCATGGTGATCCTGGTGCCGCGCACGTTCCCGAGCATGTTCAGCGGCCGCGCCAGGAGGGCATCGTGAACAAAAAATTCCTCATTCACCGCGCGCCCGAAGTGGCGCGCCTCGAGCGGCGGCTGTTCCTCAAGCGCGGCCTTTCGCTCGGCGCGCTCGCCATGCTCTCCGGCTGCAATCTCACCGACCAGGAGAGCGTGCAGCGGGTGCTGTGGGCGATGTCGCGCTGGAACGACCGCGCGCAGGACTGGCTGTTCGACCCGAAGCGCCTGGCGCAGGAATTTCCCGAGAGTGCGATCACCCAGCCGTTCCCCTTCAACGCCTTCTACGCCGAGGACGAGGTGGTCGAGGTCGACGGCGGCCGGTTCAAGCTGGAAGTGGGCGGGCTGGTGCAGAACAAGAAGTCCTGGACCCTGCCGCAGCTCTACGCGCTGCCGCAGGTTTCGCAGGTGACGCGCCACATCTGCGTCGAAGGCTGGAGCGCCATCGGCAAGTGGAGCGGCGTGCGCTTCTCCGAGTTCCTGCAGCGCATCGGCGCCGATCTCACCGCCAAGTACGTCGGCTTCAAGTGCGCCGACAAGTACTACACCAGCATCGACATGCCTACCGCGCTGCATCCGCAGACGCAGCTTTCGTTCCGCTACGCCGACGAGCTGCTGCCGGCGAAATACGGCTTCCCGATGAAGCTGCGCATTCCCACCAAGCTCGGCTTCAAGAATCCGAAGCACATCGCCGCCATCTTCGTCACCAACCAGAACCCCGGCGGCTACTGGGAGGACCAGGGCTACAACTGGTTCTCCGGCTCGTGAAATAGCCGGTTCACGCCTCCGGAGCGGCTGCCTCCCTGTGCTAGATTGCCCGGGAGGAGAGAGGATGCAGCCGTTCGAGCTTGTCGAGCCGGGAACACTGCGCGAAGCGCTCGCGCTGCTCGACGCCGACGACGCCCGCCCGGCCGGCGGCGCCACCGCCCTGATGCTGATGATGAAGGCAGGCGTGCTGCGCCCGGCGCGGCTGGTGAGGCTCGCGAAGCTGGGCCTGGATGGCATCGAGCTCGGCGCGTCGGGTGAGCTGCGCATCGGCGCCACCGCCACCCTGCGCGCGCTCGAGAAGTCGCCGCTCGTGCGCGCCGGCTGGCCGGCAATCACCCGTGCGCTGCATACGCTTTCCAACGTGCGCGTGCGCAATGTCGCCACACTCGGCGGCCACCTCGCGCACGCCGATCCGCATACCGACCTGCCGCCGCTCTTGAGCGCTCTTGGCGCAGTCGCGACGGTCGCCGGCCGCGGCGGCGAGCGCCGCCTGCCCGTCGAGTCGCTGTACGCCGGCTACCTCGAGACGACCCTCAAGCGCGGCGAGCTGATTACGCGCGTCGACGTACCGGCGCTCGGCAAGCGCCGCGCCGCCTACCTGAAGTGCACCACCCGCTCGGCCGACGACTGGCCGGCGGTCGGCGTGGCGGTGGTCCTCGACGGCGAACGGCAGACCATCTTCGTCAGCGCCGCGACCGACAGGCCGACGCGCCTCGCCTCGGCCGATGCCGTCGATGCGCTCGAGATCGAAGGCGACCTGCATGGCTCCGCCGCCTATAAGAAGCAGCTGATCCGCGTCTACGTGAAGAGGGCGATCCATGAAGCGCGCAGCGCAGCCGGCTGAGACTGCGCAGGTCGGCCGCTCGGTGCCGCGCCTGGAGTCCTGGCTCAAGGTCACCGGGCGGGCAGAGTACGTCCACAATCTGCGGCTGCCCGGCATGCTGTACGGCAAGATCTTCCGCAGCACGGTCTCGCATGGCCGCATCAAGCGCCTCGACGTCTCCGCCGCGCAGGCGGTGGCCGGCGTGTATCGCGTCGTCACATCGAAGGAGGTTCGCGAGCTGGTGCCCGAGCCTTACTACGGCCCGGCGTTCCACGACCAGCCGATCCTCGCGCTCGACAAGGTGCGCCACGTCGGCGAGCCGGTCGCGGTGGTGCTCGCCTCCGATCCGCACGTGGCGGAGGAGGCGGCCGCGCTGATCGTCGCCGAGTACGAGCCGCTAGCGGCGGTCTACGACGAGGTCGAGGCGATGACCTCCAACGCCATCGTGCACGACGAGCTGAAGCCCGCCGGCACTTTTCCCGACCTCAAGCACCTCAAGGGAAAAGCGAATACCAATATCGCGCTCGACTTCCACCTGCGGCGCGGCGACGCGGCCGGCGCCCTCAAGGGCGCGCACCGCGTCTTCGAGCACCGCTTCCGAACGCAGCAGGTGATGCATACGCCGCTCGAGCCGCTCGTGTCGGTCGCAGAGTGCACCGACCGCACCCTTACCATCCACACTGCGTCGCAGAGCCCATCGTTCGTCCGCATCGAGATCGCTCGCCTGCTGGGCTGGCCGGAGAACCGCATCCGCGTGCGCGTGCCGTTCCTCGGCGGCGGCTTCGGCGCGAAGCTTTACATCAAGCTCGAAGCGCTGGTCAGCGTCCTGTCGCTGTTGACGAAGAAGCCGGTGAAGATTTCGCTGTCCATGGAGGAGCAGTTCTTCACCATTACCAAGCACGCCACGACATTCCGCATCCGCAGCGGCGTCGACCGCGACGGCAAAATCCTCGCCCGCGAGTGCGAGGTCTGGTGGAACGGCGGCGCCTACGCCGACATCGGCCCGCGCGTGACGCAAAAGTCGGGCTTCACCGCGCCCGGGCCCTACGACATCGAGCACGTCGCGGTCGACTCCTACGCGCTCTATACCAACCTGCCGCCGGCCGGCGCGCTACGCGGCTTCGGCATCCCGCAGCTGGTGTGGGCCTACGAGAGCCACACCGACATGATGGCGCGCGAGCTCGGCGCCGACCCGGTCGAGTTCCGCCGCAGGAACCTGCTCCGCGAGGGGCGCCCGCAGGCGACCGGCACGGTAATGCGCGACGCGGCGATCGAAAAAGTCCTCGACCGCACGGCGGACCTGCTCGACTGGAAGAAGCCTTTCGACCGAGGCACAGGCAGCGTGCGGCGCGGCCGCGGCATCGCCATCGGCTTCAAGGCCTGCGTCTCGCCGACCACCTCGCTGGCCGCGGTGAGCATCAACGCCGACGGCAGCTGCATCGTCTACTGCAGCACCGTCGACATGGGGCAGGGCTCCGACACGGCGATGGCGCAGATCGCCGCGGAGGTGCTGAAGGTCGCCACCGAGTCGATCCGCGTGGTGCATTCGGATACCGATGTGACCCCGTACGACATGGCGACGCTCGGCTCGCGCTCGCTGTTCCACATGGGCAACGCGGTCAGGCTGGCGGCGGAAGACGCGGTCAAGAAGCTCGACCAGCTGAGGAGCGAGACGCAGCTCCCGGCGGATGCTTCGGTCAAGGATGTCTTCAGGAAGCGCTACGGCATGCAGGCCGGCAACGTCCTCGGCACGGCGAGCTTCGTGCCCGGCTATACGGCGCCCGACGCGAACGGCCTCACCGACAACGCGACGCCTTTCTGGATGGTAGGCGCGAGCGGCGTCGAGGTGGAGGTCGACACAGAGACCGGACGCGTGCGCGTCACGCGCCTCATCAACGTGGCCGATGCCGGCACGCCGATCAATCCGCGGATCGTCGAGACGCAGCTCTCGGGCGCTTCGATCATGCAGCTCGGCTTCACGCTCTCCGAGAAGATGGAGTTCGACGCCGAAGGCCAGCTGCGCAACGCCTCGCTCGCCGAGTACAAGATCCCCGGCTTCCTCGACCTGCCGGGGGAGATCGTCAACGAGGCGGTGGTGGCCGAGCAGCGCTCGGGGCCGTTCGGCGCGAAAGGCGTCGGCGAGACCTCCACCTTCGGCGTGTCGCCCGCCATCGCCAACGCGATTCAAGACGCGGTGGGCGTGCGCCTGACCTCGTTGCCGCTCAGCGCCGAGGCGATTTATATGGCGATGCAGAAGAAATGAGGAAGGAAATCCGCTTCAGGCTGAACGGCGCCGCCGTGTCGGTGCAGGTCGCGCCGCACGAGACGCTGGTCGAGGTGCTGCAGGAGGCCTTCGGCCTCTACGGTGCGCGCGAGAGCTGCGGCCAGGGGCTGTGCGGCTGCTGCACGGTGCTCGTCAACGGCACCGCCGTCTCGGGCTGCCTTTACCTGGGAGCTCTCGCGGAAAACGCCGAGATCCAGACCATCGAAGGCGGCGCTGCCGGCAACAGCGGGCTCGACGCCGTGCAGGAAGCCTTCGTCGAGAGCGGCGCGTTCCAGTGCGGCTTCTGTACGCCGGGCTTCATCCTCATGACGCGGCAACTGCTCGACGAAACCCCCGAGCCGAGCGAGGACGAGATCCGGCACTACCTCTCCGGCAACCTGTGCCGCTGCGCGGCCTATCCCCAGATCATCGAAGCGGTGCAGCTTGCCGCGCGCAAACGCAGGCAGCGCTGAACGACGGCTAGCCGTCGAAGAATTCCTTCATTTTGTCGAACCAGCCCTTCGCGCGCGGGTTGTGGCGCGCCTCGTCCTCGCGGGTGATGGCTTCGAACTCGCGCAGCAACTCGCGCTGGCGCGCGGTCAGGCTGACCGGCGTCTCGACCACCACGTGGCAGAAGAGGTCGCCCGGCTCGTGGCTGCGTACGCCCTTGATGCCTTTGCCCTTCAGCCGGAAGGTCTTGCCGCTCTGTGTTTCCGCCGGCACGCGGATGCCGGCCGAGCCTTCGAGCGTCGGGATGCTGATCTCGCCGCCGAGCGCGGCGGTGACGAAGGAGACCGGCATCTCGCAGTGCAGGTCGTCGTGGTCGCGCTGGAACACGGCGTGCGGCTTGATGTGGACCTGCACGTAGAGGTCGCCCGGCGGGCCGCCGTTCACGCCCGGCTCGCCTTCGCCGGAGAGCCGCACGCGGTCGCCTTCGTCCACGCCGGCGGGAATCTTCACCGACAGCGTCTTCTGCAGCTTGATGCGGCCGGTGCCGGAGCAGCTCGGGCAGGGGTTCGGGATGATGCTGCCGCTGCCGTGACAGCGCGGGCAGGTCTGCGCGATGGAGAAGGGGCCCTGCGAGACGCGCACTTGGCCCTGGCCGCGGCACGAGGGGCAGATGCTCGGCTGCGTGCCGGGCTTGGCGCCGGTGCCCTTGCAGGTCTCGCACCCCGCCATGCCGGGGATGCGGATCTTGGTCTCGAAGCCGTGCGCCGCCTGCTCGAGCGCGATCTCGAGGTTGTAGCGCAGGTCGGCGCCGCGGTAGACGGTCGAGCGCCCGCCGCGCGCGCCGCCGAAGATCTCGCCGAAGATGTCGCTGAAGATGTCGCCGAAGCCGCCCGGGCCGGCGCCGCCCATGCCGGCCTGCGGATTGACCCCGGCGTGGCCGAACTGGTCGTAGGCGGCGCGCTTCTGCGGCTCGCAAAGGATCTCGTAGGCTTCCTTCGCTTCCTTGAAGTGCTCCTCGGCCTTGGGATTGTCCGGGTTGCGGTCCGGATGCCACTTCATGGCGAGCTTCCGGTACGCCTTCTTCAGGTCGTCCTCGGCGCAGTCCCGGTTGACGCCGAGCACCTCGTAGTAGTCGCGCTTCGCCATTCCTTACCCGTCCCAGATAGCAAAAACGGGCGGTGCGTCGCGCGCAGCCACCCGTTTCAGGTTTCAGCTTCTAAGGCTTATCCAGCTTTCTTGTCCTTCACTTCGGTGAATTCCGCGTCCACCACGTTGCCGTCGTCCTTCTTGCCGGCTTCGGCCTGGTCGGCCTGGCCCTGCGGCGCACCCTGCGCCGCCTGCTGCTTGGCCTGCTCCTCGGCGTACATCTTCTGGCCGAGCGTCTGCGCAGCCTGCGCCAATGCCTGAGCCTTGGCCTCTATTTCAGATTTATCTTCGCTTTTCAAAACCGATTCAACTTCCTTGACCGCGGTCTCGATCTTCTCCTTCTCGCCGGCGTCGAGCTTGTCGCCGTAGTCCTTCAGCGACTTCTTCGTCGAGTGCACCATCGCCTCGGCCTGGTTGCGGGCGTTGACCAGCTCGAGCGTCTTGCGGTCTTCCTCGGCGTGCACCTCGGCGTCCTTCACCATGCGCTGGATCTCCGCCTCGTTGAGCCCGGAGCTCGCCTGGATCTTGATCTTGTTCTCCTTGCCGGTCGCCTTGTCGCGCGCGGTGACGTGCAGGATGCCGTTGGCGTCGATGTCGAAGGTGACCTCGATCTGCGGCATGCCGCGCGGCGAGGGCGGGATGTCGGTCAGGTTGAACTGGCCGAGCGACTTGTTGCCCGCGGCCATGTCGCGCTCGCCCTGCAGCACGTGGATGGTCACCGCGCTCTGGTTGTCGTCGGCGGTGGAGAACACCTGCTGCGCCTTGGTGGGGATGGTGGTGTTCTTCTGGATCAGCTTGGTCGTCACCCCGCCCAGCGTCTCGATGCCGAGCGACAGCGGCGTCACGTCGAGCAGGAGCACGTCCTTCACGTCGCCTTGCAGCACGCCCGCCTGGATCGCGGCGCCGATGGCCACCGCCTCGTCCGGATTGACGTCCTTGCGCGGCTCCTTGCCGAAGAACTCCTTCACCTTGTCCTGCACCTTCGGCATGCGTGTCTGCCCGCCGACCAGGATCACATCATGGATCTGCTGCACCGAAATGCCCGAATCCTTGACCGCGATGCGGCTCGGCGTAATCGTCTTCTCGATGAGATCGTCCACCAGCGACTCGAACTTCGCGCGGGTGATCTTCATGGTCAGGTGCTTCGGACCCGACTGGTCGGCCGTGATGTAGGGCAGGTTGAGCTCGGTCTGCTGCGAGGAGGAGAGCTCGATCTTCGCCTTCTCCGCGGACTCCTTGAGCCGCTGCAGCGCGAGCACGTCCTTGGCCAGGTCGACGCCTTGCTCTTTCTTGAATTCGCCCACCACGTAATCGATCAGGCGCTGGTCGAAGTCCTCGCCGCCGAGGAAGGTGTCGCCGTTGGTGGCCAGCACCTCGAACTGCTTCTCGCCCTCGACGTCGGCGATCTCGATGGCGGAGATGTCGAAAGTGCCGCCGCCCAGGTCGTAGACCGCGATCTTCTCGTCCTTCTTCACCACCTTGTCCATGCCGAAGGCGAGCGCGCCCGCGGTCGGCTCGTTGATGATGCGCTTCACCTCGAGGCCGGCGATGCGGCCGGCGTCCTTGGTGGCCTGGCGCTGCGCGTCGTTGAAATAGGCCGGGCAGGTGATGACCGCCTCGGTCACCGGCTGGCCGAGGTAGGCCTCGGCGTCCTTCTTCAGCTTGCGCAGGATCTGCGCCGAGACTTCCTGCGGCGAGATCTTCTTGCCGCGGATCTCGACCCACGCGTCGCCGTTGTCGGCGCGCACGATCTTGTAGGGGGAAAGCTTGACCGCCTTCTGCACCTCGGCGTCGTCGAACTTGCGGCCGATCAGGCGCTTCACGGCGTAGATGGTGTTCTTCGCGTTGGTGACGGCCTGGCGCTTGGCCGGCGCCCCGACCAGGATCTCGCCGTCGTCGGTGTAGGCGACGACCGAGGGGGTGGTCCGCGCGCCCTCGGAATTCTCGATCACCTTGGGCTTGCCGCCCTCCATGATCGCGACGCAGGAGTTGGTGGTGCCGAGGTCGATGCCGATTGTCTTTGCCATGTGTTCTGCCCTTAGTCCAAGTCTGTGTCTGAAATGGGGTTTATTCCCGATTTTTCAACTGCCTTGGAGACGGTGACGAGGGCCGGGCGCAGCACGCGGTCGTGCAGCCCGTAGCCCTTCTGCAAGGTGGAAACGACGCTATTCGGCGCGCCCGGCGATTCCACGGCCGCCATGGCCTGGTGCCGATAGGGGTCGAAGCGCTCGCCCGGGGCGGGATTGATCTCGCGGATCGCCGACTTCTCGAGCGCCTGCAGCATCTGGCGCAGCACCAGGTCGACGCCGCTGGGATCCCTGCTCTTGACCGCTCCCTCCAGGCTGTCGAGCACCGGGAGCAGGGTCTCGGCAAAGCGCTCCAGCGCGTATTTCTGCGCGGAGGCGGCGTCGGCCTGGGAGCGCTTGCGCGTATTGTCGGCGTCGGCGAGCGCGCGCATCATGGCGTCGCGCTGCTGCTCCAGCTTTGCCTGGGCGTCCGCGAGCAGGTCCTCTAGGGACTTTTCGCTGCCCTGTGGCTGAACGGTCTCCTCGTGCATCTTGTCGAATTGGGGCCTGGAGAGCGCTGTTTCAAGCTTCTTCGGCGCGCGGGATGCGAAACTTATCATATGGCTAGCGAACTGATTCCATGAGCAAACCGATCAAGTATGCGCTGCTCGGGCTGGGCGCCCTGGTGGTCCTCGTCATCGCCGCGGCGGCGATCTTCGCGGCCACCTTCGACCCGAACAAGTACAAGGGCCAGATCGAGGCGGCGGTGAAGGAGAAAACCGGCCGCACCCTGAAGCTGGCCGGGAACCTGGAGCTCGCCTTCTGGCCCAGCCTCGGCGCCAAGGTGGGCGGCGTGACCCTGTCCGAGAAGGGCAGCGACAAGGAGTTCGTCGCCCTCGACTCGGCGCACGCCTCGGTCGCGGTGCTGCCGCTGCTGCACGGGGCGGTATTGGTGGACGGAATCCGGGTCTCCGGTCTGAAGGCGAATGTGGTGAAAGACAAGCAAGGGAAATTCAATTTCTCCGACCTTCTGGAAAGCCCTGCCCAAAAACCCGCGGCCGAAGCGAAGCCTGCGGAGCCGGCGAAGGGCGCGGTGGCGTTCGACATTGGCTCGGTGCGTCTCGAGCGCTCGGCCGTCACGTATCGCGACCTCGCATCGGGCCAGGAGATCGCGCTTTCCGATATCGACCTGTCGACCGGCCGCATCGGCGAGAAGGCGGACGGCAAGCTGAAGTTCTCGGTGAGTGCGAAAGGACGCAACCCCGACCTCGACGCGAAGGTGCAGCTTGCCGGCGACTACAACGTCGACATCCCGGGCAAGTCGTACGCGCTTTCGGGCCTCGACGGCAAGGTGACCGGCACGATGGCCAAGGGGCCGCTCGACGTGAAGCTCTCGATCCCGAAGGTCGATACCGCCGGCGGCGTCGTCACGGCGCCGAAGCTGAGCGTGGAAGTCACGCTTCCGATGCCCGACCTGCCGCAGAAGACGCTGAAGGTCAATCTGGACGGCAGCGCGAAGGCCGACCTCGACAAGCAGTCGGCGAACGCCGATCTCGTCGCCAAGCTGGACGAGTCCACCATCCAGGCGAAGCTCGCGCTGCCGAAGTTCTCGCCGCCGGTCTACAACTTCGACGTCAACATCGACAAGCTGAACCTCGACCGCTACATGCCGGCCCAGCCGGAAGGGAAAAAGGATGCTCCTTCCAAAGGTGCTCCGCCTTCAGGGCCGCCACAGGAAACCCCGGTCGATCTGTCCGCCCTCAAGGGCCTGAACGCCAACGGCAAGCTGCAGATCGGCGCGTTCCAGGCGCGCGGCCTCAAGGTGGCGAACCTGAAGGCCGAAGTGAAGGCGGCGAACGGCCACGCCGACGTCGCGCCGCATTCGGCCGAGCTCTACCAGGGCAAGGTGGCCGGCGCGCTCAGCCTCAACGCCGACGGCAATCGCGTCGCGCTCAAGGAAGACCTCTCCGGCATCGCCATCGGGCCCCTGCTCAAGGATGTGGCGCAGAAGGACATGCTCGACGGGCGCGGCAACATCGCGCTCGACGTGAACGCGGCGGGTCCGACGGTGGAGGCGATGAAGCGCGCGCTCGCCGGGACCGCGCGCGTCGAACTGAAGGACGGTGCGATCAAGGGCATCAACCTCGCCGAGGCGATCCGCAAGGCCAAGGCTGCCCTCGGCTCGAAGCAGGAGCAGACGACGGCGTCGCAGGCCCAGCAGACCGACTTCAGCGCAATGAGCGCGAGCTTCGTCATCAAGAACGGCGTGGCCCACAACGAGGACCTCGACATGAAGGCGCCGCTGTTCCGCATCGCCGGCAAGGGCGACATCAACATCGGCAACTCGAGCCTCGACTACACCACCAAGGCGACGATCGTCGGCACGACGCAGGGGCAGGGCGGCGCGGACCTCGCCGAGCTCTCGGGCGTGACGGTGCCGGTCCACCTCTCGGGGCCCTTCGACGCCATGAAGTACGACGTCAACTACGGCGCGGTGGCCGCCGACCTGGCGAAGACGAAGGCCGGCGCGCAGGCGAAGCAGGCGATCGAGAAGAACAAGGACAAGATCGAGCAGCAGCTCGGCGGCAAGCTGAAGGGCCTGCTCGGCCGCTAGACCGGGGAAGCGGCGATCGCCGCGAGCGCGGCGATCCACTCCGGCGACTCGTTGAGGCAGGAGATGAGGTGGAACTCGCGGCCGCCGGCGGTGACGAAGGCGCGGCGGCCTTCGATGCCGATTTCCTCCAGCGTCTCCAGGCAGTCGGCGACGAAACCGGGACAGACCACGTCGATGCGCTCGACCTTCTGCTGCGCGAGAGAGACCAGGATCTCGGTGGTATAGGGGCGCAGCCACTCGGCGAAGCCGAAGCGCGACTGGAAGGTCATGATCCATTCGCTGTGATCGAGGCCGAGCTTGTCGGCGAGCAGCTTGGAGGTGCCGTAGCACTGCCCGGCGTAGAGCGCGCCGCCCCGTTGCGGCAGGCCGTGGAAGCTCATGACGAGCTTCGCGCCGCGGCCGTGCGCCTGCCAGTGCCGCCGCACGTTCGCCGCGAGCGCCTCGATGTAGGCCGGGTGATCGTAGAACTGCATGACGATGCGCTGCCCGGGCCCCATCACGTCGGTGATGCTGCCGGTGGTGCTTTCCGAGTACTGCGGATAGAGCGGCAGCACAGTGGCTTCGGGCAGGCGCACGCGCGCGGCGGCAAGCGCGGGCTCGCCGTAGCGCATGGCGTATTCCACCTTCGTGTCGGCGAGAATGATCTGCAAGGCCGCGGCCTGGCGGCGTGTATGGACCGCGAGCGGCGAACCCTCGGGGGTCCAGATCGCGGCGTACCTGGCGGCCGACTTCGCCGGCCGGCTGCGCAGCACGACGCCGTGCAGGATCGGCAGCCAGACCAAGCGTGGCAGGCGCACCACGCGCGGGTCGGCGAGGAACTCCGCGAGATAGGCGCGCACCGCCTCGATGGTCGGCGCCGCCGGCGTGCCGAGGTTGACGAGGAGGAGCTCTTTCAGTGTTGCGACAGCGCGCTCGACAGCAGCTTCGCTGTGACGTCGACGATCGGGATGACGCGGTCGTACGCCATGCGCGTCGGGCCGATCACGCCGACCGTGCCGACCACTTCGCCGTCGACCTTGTAGGGCGAGGTGACGACCGCGACGTCGTCGGGCGCGCTGACGCCCGACTCGCCGCCGATGAAGATCTGCACCCCCTGGCCGCGCAGCGAATGGTCGAGGATCTGCACCAGCGAGGTCTTGCGCTCGAACAGCTCGAGCAGCTGCTTGAGGCGCGTCATGTCCTGCGCAAGGTCGCGCGCGCCGAGCAGGTTGCGCTCGCCGGAGAGCACGTACGGCTCGCCTTGCTGCGCGAGCGCCTGGCTGCCGGCGTCGACCGCCACCGTCATCAGCTGGATCACGTCCTGGCGGATCTCGGAGAGCTCGCTGTGCAGTCGCGAGCGCACGTCCTCGAAGCTCTGCCCGGAGTAGTTCTGGTTGATGAAGTTGGCCGCCTCGACCAGCTCGCCGGGCGCGTACTCGCGGTCGGTGAAAAGGATGCGGTTCTGCACGTCGCCTTCGGGCGTGACCACGATCAGCAGCACGCGCTTCTCGGACAGCCTGAGGAACTCGACCTGGCGGAAGGTGATGGCGCGCCGCCGCGGCGTCATCACCACGCCGGCGAACTGCGTGAGCTGCGAGAGCAGAAGCGAGGCGGCCTGGATCACGCGCTGCGGGTTGTCGGGCTGCAGCTGGCCCTCGAGGCTGCGCAGCTCGCCCGACTCGAGCTGCTTGATGACCAGCAGCGTGTCGACGAAAAAGCGGTAGCCGAGCGGCGTCGGGATGCGCCCCGCCGAGGTGTGCGGGCTGGAGATGAGCCCCGCCTCCTCGAGATCCGACATCACGTTGCGAATGGTCGCCGGCGAGAGGTCGAGCCCCGAGTACTTCGACAGCGTGCGCGAGCCGATCGGCTCGCCCTCGGTGATGTAGCGCTCGATCAGCGTTTTCAGCAGGATCTGGGCACGCTTGTCGAGCATGGATTTCATTGTACACTCGCGCGCATGCCCTCCGTCGCAGCGAAACCGAGCTTTCGCCGCATCGCGCTGGCGGGCAAGCCGAACAGCGCGGAAGTCGACGCCTCGCTCGGCGAAGTGCGCCGCTTCCTCGCTTCGCGCGGCTGCGAAGTGCTGCAGGAAGGCGAGCGTGCCGCCGACCTCGCCATCGTCGTCGGCGGCGACGGCGCGATGCTCGCCGCGGCGCGCGACCTGGTGCGCCACCGCGTCCCGCTGGTCGGCGTCAACCTCGGCCGCGTCGGCTTCATGACCGACATCGGCCACCACGACCTGCACGCCGGCATCGGTGCGATCCTCGACGGTGAGTACACGCTGGAGGAGCGCGCGCTGCTCGACGCCGAGGTGCTCCGCGGCAGCCAGAGCCTGGTGCGCACCATCGCGCTCAACGAGGCGGTGGTCGGGCGCGGGGCGCAGGGGCGCCTGATCGAGTTCGGGCTCAGCATCGACGGCGAGTTCATCTACAAGCTGCGCGGCGACGGCGTCATCGTCGCCACGCCCACCGGCTCCACGGCGTACGCGCTCTCGGCGCAGGGCCCGATCCTGCATCCCGCAGTGCCCGCGGTGGCGCTGGTGCCGCTCGCGCCGCACACCCTCTCGGCGCGGCCGGTGAGCGTGAGCGACCGCAGCGTGATCGAGATCGAGATCCTGCACGCGCAGGACGCGCGCGCGCACTTCGACGGCGTGCTGAAGCACGACATGGCGCAGGGCGACCGGCTGGTGCTGCGCCGCTCGTCGGACATGGTGCGGTTCGTCCATCCGCCGGGCTACCGCTACTTCGCGACGCTGCGGCAAAAGCTGGGCTGGAGCGAGCTGCTGGAAAAGCCGCGGCCCTCAAGCTAGCCATGCTGCAAGCCCTGGCCGCGTAGCTGTGCTACGCGCTCTTGAAATCCGCGACTTCGTGCTCGTCGAGCGAGCCAGCTTCGAGCCCGGCGGCGGCTTCACCCTCCTCACCGGCGAGACCGGCGCCGGCAAGTCGATCCTGGTCGACGCCATCGAGCTCCTCGTCGGCGGCCGCGGCGACGGCGGCCTGGTGCGCGAGGGCGCCGAGCGCGCGGAGCTGTCGGCCGAATTCGATCTGGCTTCTCACGCAGAATTGTCGGCATGGATCGCCGGGCGGGACCTTGCCGGCGATCCCGGGCAGCTGATCCTGAGACGGACCATCGACCGCGCCGGGCGCTCGCGCTGCTTCATCAACGGCCACGCGGCGACGCTCGCGCAGCTGCGCGAGGCGGGCGAGTTCCTGGTGGACATCCACGGCCAGCACGAGCACCAGTCGCTCCTGCGCGCCGCGGCCCAGCGCGAGCTGGTGGACGCGCACGCCGGCGCGCAGGCGCTCGCGCGCGAGACCGCCGAGGCCTTCACGGCCTGGAAGCGCCTGGAAGCGCTCGCCGCGGAAGCGGAAAAGAGCCTTTCGGCGCGCGAAGCGGAACGCGAACAGTTGCAGGAAGCAGCGAGCGACCTGAAGAAAATCGCGCCCGCGGAAGGCGAATGGGAGAAGGTGAGCGCGGAGCAGATGCGGCTGCAGCACGGCTCGAGCCTTGTCGCCGGAGCGCAATCCTCGCTGGAGGCGCTGGCGGAGGCCGATGCAGCGGCGCTCACCCAGCTCGAGGCGGTGGCGAACCGGCTGCGCGCGCTCTCGGAGCACGACCTGCGCCTGAAGAGCATCGCCGAAATGCTCGACTCGGCGGCGGCGCAGGCGGGCGAAGCGGTGCGGGACCTGCGGCACTATGCCGAGCGGGTCGACCTCGATCCCGCGGCGCTGCGCCAGGTCGAGGCCCGCATCGATGCGCTGCATGCCGCCGCGCGGCGCTATCGCGTCCGGCCCGAGGCGCTGCCCGGGAAGTTCGCCGAGCTGCAGGCGCGCCTGTCGGAGCTCGCGCTTTCGGGCGACCCCGAAGCGCTCGAGCGCGAGGTTGCCGCCGCGAAGAGCCGCTACCACGCGGTGGCGAAAAAGCTGAGCGCGAAGCGCGCCGACGCCGCGCAGAAGCTCTCCAAAGCCGTAAGCACGGGCATGCAGCAGCTCGCCATGGCGGGCGGCCGCTTCAACGTCGCGTTGAAGGAGGCCGAACCGTCTGCCAGCGGCAACGAGACGATCGAGTTCGAGGTGGCTTCACACGTGAGCCTGCCGCTGCGGCCGCTCGCGAAGGTGGCCTCCGGCGGCGAGCTCTCGCGCGTGAGCCTCGCCATCCAGCTTGTCGCCGCCAAGAGCTCGCCGGTCGGTACGCTGGTGTTCGACGAAGTCGACACCGGCATCGGCGGCGCGGTCGCCGAGACCATCGGCCGCTCGCTCAAGCGCCTGGGCAAGGAGCGCCAGGTCCTCTGCGTCACGCACCTGCCCCAGGTCGCCGCCAGCGGCGACGGCCATTGGCGCGTCACGCGCTCGGGTGTGAAGGTGAAGGTCGAGCTCCTCGACCGCGAATCGCGTATCGCCGAGATGGCGCGCATGCTGGGCGGAGCGGAGAAGACGGCGCGCAAGCACGCCGCGGAGCTGCTCGACGCGGGCTAGCCCGCTAGGCGGGGCGGTACGGGCAGTTCTTCTTGATGCAGTCGGCGTAAAGCGAGAGCGAGTGCTCGTGCAGCTGGAAGCCGCGCTCGCGCGCGACCTCGTTCTGGCGCTTCTCGATCTCGGCGTCGTAGAACTCCTCCACACGGCCGCACTGCAGGCAGACCAGGTGGTCGTGGTGGCCGCCCTGGTTGAGCTCGAACACCGACTTGCCGTGCTCGAAGTTCTGGCGCGAGAGCAGCCCGGCGTGCTCGAACTGGGTGAGCACGCGGTAGACGGTGGCGAGGCCGACATCGATGCCGTCGGCGATGAGCGCGCGGTAGACGTCCTCCGCGGACAGATGGCGCACCTTGCTCGCTTCGAAGAGCTCCAGGATCTTGCGCCGGGGCAGCGTGGCCTTGAGACCGATGTCTTTCAGGCTTTGCGAAGAGCTCATCGACTATCATTATAGGCGCATGTACCGCTCGCTCTTCGCCGCGCTTTGCCTCGCCTCGCTCGCTGCGTGCGGCGTGCGCATTCCCGGCATCACGCCCTACAAGATCGACATCCAGCAGGGCAACTTCATCTCGCAGGACCTGGTGGCGCAGCTCAAGCCCGGCATGAGCAAGGACCAGGTGCGCCTCGCGCTCGGCACGCCGCTGCTCACCGACGTATTCCACGCCGACCGCTGGGACTACGTGTACTGGCGCGAGGCGCCCGACGGCAAGCGCGAATCGCGCCGCGTCGCCATATTCTTCGCCGACGGCAAGCTGGCTAGCATCGGCGGCGACGTCGTGTCTGCGCGTCCCGAGGACGGTCCCGCGCGCGAACGCGTGGTGCCGAACGCGACCACGCCGCCGCCGGCACTGGCGCCGGCCGTTGCCCCGGCGGCACCTACGCAGTCGCCGCCGCAGCCTACGCCGGCGGGACCCGCGGCGGAGAGCGTGCCGCAGCCGGCCGCGCAAACGCCGGCGCCAACCCGGGAGACGCAATGAAGGTCGCCGTTGCCGGCGCCGGCGGGCGCATGGGCCGCACGCTCGTCGACGCGGTGCTCGCCGACCGCGAGCTCGAGCTCGCCGCCGCGCTCGACATGCCGGGGAGCGCGGCGCTCGGCGGCGAGATCGGCAAGACCAAGATCACCTCCGACGTCGGCATGGTCGCCCTGGCGGACGTGCTGATCGACTTCACCCGGCCGGAAGCCGCTCCGGAGCACCTGAAGCACGCGCGCGCGATGGTCCTCGGCACGACCGGCTTCTCGGAGGCGCAGAAGAAGGCCGTCGTCGACGCCGCCAGGCGCATCCCCATCGTCATGGCGGCCAACTTCGCCGTCGGCGTCAACGCGGTTTACAGGCTGGCTGAAACGGCGGCCAGGATCCTCGGCGAGGACTACGACGTCGAGATCATCGAGGCCCATCACCGCCACAAGGTGGATGCCCCTTCGGGCACCGCGCTGAAGCTGGGCGAGGTGGTGGCCGCGGCCTTGAAAACGAGCGACTTTGTCCATGGCCGCCAGGGCGAAACCGGCCAGCGCCCGCGCAAGCAGATCGGCTTCCACGCCATCCGCGGCGGCGACATCGTCGGCGAGCACACGGTGATCTTCGCCGGCACCGGCGAGCGCGTGGAGATCACGGTGCGCTCGCAGAGCCGCACGACCTACGCGCTCGGCGCGCTGCGGGCGGCGAAGTGGCTGAACGGCCGCCCGCCGGGCCTCTACGACATGGGCGATGTGCTTGGCCTGAAGTAGCAGCGCGCGTATAATCTTCGCTTCAATGAAGCGGGAAGCCCGCGGCGCGAAATGCTTTGCGCCTAAAGCTTCCCGCTTTTCGTAAGTACATGCCGAATCTAGACAAAGCAGCTCTCGTCCTCGCCGACGGGACGATATTCCACGGCCGTTCGATCGGCGCCGGCGGCGCTGCGGTCGGGGAAGTGGTGTTCAACACCGCCATGACCGGCTACCAGGAGATCCTCACCGATCCGTCGTATTGCCGGCAGATCGTCACGCTCACCTATCCGCACATCGGCAACACCGGGGTGACCGACGAAGACCAGGAATCGCCGCGCGTCTACGCCGAGGGCCTGATCGTGCGCGATGTTCCCCGGCTGGATTCGAGCTGGAGAAAGCAGAAGACGCTCACCCAGTACCTGGTCGAAAACAAGGTGGTCGGCATCGCCGACCTCGACACGCGCAGGCTGACACGGATCCTGCGCGAGAAGGGCGCGCAGAGCGGCTGCGTCGTCGCGGGCGACGTCGACATCGACCTGGCTGTTTCGAAAATAAAATCCTTTCCGGGGCTCGCCGGCCTGGACCTGGCAAAGGTGGTCAGCACCAGGAAGGCCTACGAGTGGACCGAAGGCGGGTGGCAACTAGGAGGGAAAGACGGCGGCTCAGGCTACCGCAAGCTCGAGAACCCTCGCTTTCATATCGTCGCTTTCGACTACGGCATCAAGCGCAACATCCTTCGTATGCTCGCCGACCGCAGCGCACGCATCACCGTGGTGCCGGCGCAGACCCCGGCGAAGGATGTCCTGAAGCTGAAGCCCGACGGCGTGTTCCTCGCCAATGGGCCGGGCGATCCAGAGCCGTGCGACTACGCCATCGAGGCGATCGGCGAAATTCTCGACGCGACCCGCATTCCAGTGTTCGGCATCTGCCTTGGCCACCAGCTGATGGGGTTGGCGTCGGGCGCGAAGACCATGAAGATGAAGTTCGGCCACCACGGCGCGAACCATCCGGTGAAGGATCTGGATACAGGACAAGTCGTTATCACGAGCCAAAACCATGGTTTTGCGGTGGATGGCAGTTCAATTCCAGAAAATCTAAGAACAACCCATGTGTCGCTGTTCGACGGATCCATCCAAGGGCTCGCTCGGACAGATAGGCCGGCGTTTTGTTTTCAAGGACACCCCGAGGCGAGCCCCGGGCCGCATGACATCGGTTATTTGTTTGACCGTTTTGCCAAGTTGATGGCCGATGCCAAAGCGTAACGACATCAAAAGCATCCTGATCATCGGCGCGGGGCCGATCGTCATCGGCCAGGCCTGCGAGTTCGACTATTCGGGCGCGCAGGCGTGCAAGGCGCTGCGCGCTGAGGGCTACCGGGTGGTGCTGGTGAATTCCAACCCGGCGACCATCATGACCGACCCGTCGATGGCGGATGCCACCTACATCGAGCCGGTCACGTGGCAGGTGGTGGCGCGCATCATCGAGAAGGAGCGGCCCGACGCGCTGCTGCCGACGATGGGCGGCCAGACGGCGCTGAACTGCGCGCTCGACCTCGCGCGCGAGGGCGTGCTGGAGAAATTCGGCGTCGAGATGATCGGCGCCTCGCGCGAGGCGATCGACAAGGCCGAGGACCGCGAGAAGTTCAAGAAGGCGATGACGAAAATCGGCCTCGGCTCGGCGCGCTCGTCGATCGCGCATTCGCTGGAGGAGGCGCTGCAGGTGCAGGCGGGCCTGGGCTTCCCGGTGGTCATCCGGCCTTCCTTCACGCTGGCAGGGACCGGCGGCGGCATCGCCTACAACAGCGAGGAGTTCGTCGCGATCTGCGAGCGCGGCCTGGAAGCCTCGCCCACCAAGGAGCTGCTGATCGAGGAGTCGGTGCTCGGCTGGAAAGAATTCGAGATGGAAGTGGTGCGCGACAGCCGGGACAACTGCATCATCGTCTGCTCGATCGAGAACCTCGACCCGATGGGCGTGCACACCGGCGACTCGATCACGGTGGCGCCGGCGCAGACGCTGACCGACAAGGAATACCAGATCATGCGCGACGCCTCGATCGCGGTGCTGCGCGAGATCGGCGTCGACACCGGCGGCTCGAACGTGCAGTTCGCCATCAATCCCGAGGACGGCCGCATGATCGTCATCGAGATGAACCCGCGCGTGTCGCGCTCGAGTGCGCTGGCCTCGAAGGCGACCGGCTTCCCGATCGCCAAGGTGGCGGCCAAGCTCGCGGTGGGCTACACGCTCGACGAGATCGCCAACGAGGTGACGGGCGGCGCGACGCCGGCGTCGTTCGAGCCGACCATCGACTACGTCGTCACCAAGGTGCCGCGCTTCGCGTTCGAGAAGTTCCCGCAGGCCAACGACCGCCTCACCACGCAGATGAAGTCGGTGGGCGAGGTGATGGCGATCGGCCGCACCTTCCAGGAGTCGTTCCAGAAGGCGCTGCGCGGCCTCGAGATCGGCGTCGACGGCCTCAACCAGCGCACGCGCGATCGCGAGACGCTGGAGAGGGAGCTGGGCGAGCCGGGCCCCGAGCGCATCTGGTACGTGGGCGACGCATTCGAGAACGGCTTCACGCTGCAGGAGGTCTACCAGCTGACCAAGATCGATCCCTGGTTCCTCGACCAGATCCAGCAGATCGTCGAGCTGGAGATGAAGCTCGACGACCAGAAGCTCGAGGATATTTCCAGGGAAACGCTGCTCGATCTCAAGCGCAAGGGTTTCTCGGATCGCCGTCTGGCCTACCTGTTCAATTCGAGTGAAAAACTTGTCAGAACAAAAAGGCATTCCTTTGGTATTCGCCCTGTGTACAAGCGGGTCGATACCTGCGCCGCGGAGTTTGCGACGAAGACCGCCTATATGTATTCCACCTACGAGGAGGAGTGCGAGGCGGCGCCGACCGACAAGAAGAAGATCATGGTGCTCGGCGGCGGGCCGAACCGCATCGCCCAGGGCATCGAGTTCGACTACTGCTGCGTGCACGCGGCATACGCCCTGCGCGAGGACGGCTTCGAGACCATCATGGTCAACTGCAACCCGGAGACGGTGTCGACCGACTACGACACTTCCGACCGCCTCTACTTCGAGCCGCTGACGCTCGAGGACGTGCTCGAGATTGTCGACAAGGAGAAGCCCTGGGGCGTGATCGTGCAGTACGGCGGCCAGACGCCGCTCAAGCTCGCGCGCGACCTCGCGGCGGCCGGGGTGCCGATCATCGGCACCAGCGCCGAGTCGATCGACATAGCCGAGGACCGCGAGCGCTTCCAGCAGCTGATCAACAAGCTGAAGCTGCGCCAGCCGCCCAACCGCACCGCGCGCTCCTCCGAGGAGGCGCTCAAGGTGGCCGAGGAGATCGGCTACCCGGTGGTGGTGCGGCCGAGCTACGTCCTCGGCGGCCGGGCGATGGAGATCGTGCACTTCAAGACCGACCTCGAGCGCTACATGCGCGAGGCGGTGAAGGTATCGAACGACTCGCCGGTGCTGATCGACCGTTTCCTCGACGACGCCATCGAGGTCGACGTCGACTGCATCTGCGACGGCAAGGACGTGCTGATCGGCGGCATCATGGAGCACGTCGAGCAGGCGGGCGTGCACTCGGGCGACTCGGCCTGCTGCCTGCCGCCCAACTCGCTCGCCAGCCACGTCGAGCGCGACCTGCGCCGGCAGACCGCGCAGATGGCGCGCGCCCTGAAGGTAAAGGGGTTGATGAACGTGCAGTACGCGATCCAGCGCGACACAGTGTTCGTGCTGGAAGTGAACCCACGCGCCTCACGCACGGTGCCCTATGTCTCCAAGGCGACCGGACTGCCGCTCGCCAAGATCGCCGCGCGTTGCATGGCCGGGCGCACGCTGAAGGAGCAGGGCGTCGAGGAGGTCGTGCCGCCGTATTTCTCGGTGAAGGAAGCGGTGTTCCCGTTCGCCAAATTCCCCGGCGTCGACACCATCCTCGGGCCGGAGATGAAGTCGACCGGCGAGGTGATGGGGGTGGGCGAGACCTTCGGCGAGGCGTTCGTGAAGTCGCAACTGGCCGCGGGCGTCAAGCTGCCCTCGGGCGGCAAGGCCTTCATCAGCGTGCGCGACGCGGACAAGGTCGCCGCGGTGCAGATCGCTCGCGACCTGCTCGAGCTCGGCTTCACGATCCTCGCCACGCGCGGCACGGCGGGCGTCCTCAAGTCTCATGGCGTCCAGGTCACCCAGGTCAACAAGGTCGTCGAGGGCCGGCCGCACATCGTCGACATGATCAAGAACGGCGAGGTCACCTTCATCGTCAACACGGTCGAGGCGACTCGCACCGCCGTCTCGGACTCGCGGGCGATCCGCACGACCGCGCTCGCGAAGCGCGTGACCTACTACACGACCGTAGCCGGCGGCAAGGCCGCCTGCGCCGGGATGAAGCACATGGCGCACCTCGAACCTTACGTGCTGCAGGAGCTGCATGCGAAACTACGTCTTCCCTCGTCCGAACCTTCGCCGGTAACGTAAAAACAATATGAAAGTTCCCATGACCAAGCGCGGCGCCGACCTGCTGCGCGAAGAGCTGCACCGGCTGAAGACGGTCGAGCGTCCCGCCAACTCGACGGCGATCGGCGAGGCGCGCGCGCACGGCGACCTGTCCGAGAACGCCGAGTACCACGCCGCACGCGAGCGCGCCGGCTTCATCGAAGGCCGCATCTCGGAGCTCGAGGCGAAGCTCGGCAACGCCCAGGTGATCGATCCGAAGCTCGTCGACGCCGGCGGCCGCTGCGTCTTCGGCGCCACCGTCGACGTCGAAGACGGCGAGGGCGGCAGCTTCACCTGGCAGATCGTCGGCGAGGACGAGGCCGACATCAAGAAAGGCCGCATCTACGTCAGCTCGCCGATCGCGCGCGCGCTGATCGGCAAGGAGCCGGGCGAGGTAGTCCAAGTGCAGACCCCCGGCGGCGTCAAGCGCTACGAGATCATCGACGTCCGCTACGAGTAGGTCAGGTCTTTACCCGCAGGTGGAATGACTTGGGCCGGGTGAAGGCCTCCAGCCCGAGCTTCGACAGCGTGCATCCCCGGCCGGAGTCCTTGACGCCGGTCCAGGCGAGCGCCGGATCCAGGTAGTCGCAGCGGTTCATGAACCAGGTGCCGGTCTCGACCTGGTCGCCGATGCGTAGGGCCGCGTCGGCGTCCTGCGTCCAGATCGAGGCGGTCAGGCCGTAGCGGCTGTCGTTCATCAGGGCGACGGCTTCGTCGTCGCCCTTCACGGGCATGATGCAGGCGAGCGGGCCGAAGCTCTCTTCCATCATCACGGCCATCTTGTGGCTGACGTTCGTCAGGGCCTGCGGCGCCATATAGGCGCTGCCGGCCGCGTCCAGCGCGAACGCTTTCGCGTCGATCAGCGCCTTGGCCCCCTTGCTGACCGCTTTCCTTACCTGCTTGCGCACCTCATCGGCGGCGCTTGCGCGCACCATGGGGCCGAGCGTGGTCTCTTTTTCCAGCGGATTGCCGAGGCGGTATTGCCGCGTGAGCGCGACGAAGGCGTCGACGAACGGCTTGTAGAGCGATTTCTCGACGTAGATGCGCTGGACGCCGCAGCAGGACTGGCCGGAATTGAAATAGGCGCCGTCGACCAGGTTCTCGACCGTCTGCGCGAGGGGTGCGTCGGCGCGCACGTACGCCGGATCGTTACCCCCGAGCTCGAGCCCCGTGCCGATGAAGCGCGCGGCGGCGGCTTCCTGGACCGCATGGCCGCCGTCGACCGATCCGGTGAAGGCGACGAACGAGATTCTTTCGTCGCCGACGAGCTTCTGCACCTCGGGATGGCTCAGGTGCAGGTATTGGAAGACGCCGTCAGGGAGACCGGCGGCCTTGAATGCCTCGGCATAGCGTTCGGCGACGAGCGGCGTCTGCGCCGCCATTTTCAGGATCACCGCGTTGCCGGCCAGCAAGGCGGGGACGATCGCGTTCACCGAGGTGAGCCACGGGTAGTTCCATGGCGCGACGACCAGGACCACGCCGAGCGGATCGCGGCGGATGAAACGCCGGAAGCCCGGCTTTTCCTCGAGCGAAAGGTCGCGCAACGCGTCTTCGGCGATGCCGCACATGTACCCGGCACGCTCGGCGAAGCCGCGGCGGATCTCGTTCGGCGCGTACGCGATCGGCCGGCCCATCTGCCGAGCAAGCTCCTCGCCGAGCTTGTCGGCGCGCTCGACGCACCAGGACACCATCCTTTTTATGATCGCTGCGCGCTCGGCGACCGTGACTTGTCGCCACGCGCGCTGGGCCTTGACTGCCTTCGCCAACGTCCTTTCGATCGAGGAAGCGGATGCGGTGCTGCGCTCTACGTAGACCGAACCGTCTACGGGACTGACGACGCGCTGCCTCATTCCGGCGTCACATAGGCCGCAGTGATGCCGCCGTCGACCAGGAACTCGGTGCCGGTGACGTAGGAGGAGTCGTCGCAGGCGAGGTAGAGCGCCGCCTTGGCGATCTCTTCGGCTTCGCCGAAACGGCCCATCGGCACGTGCACCAGGCGCCGCTGCTTCTTCGCCTCGGTGTTCAGGAAGCTCATCAGCAGCTCGGTCTTCAGCGGTCCCGGGCAGAGGGCGTTGACGCGGATGTTCTGGCGCGCGTGGATCACCGCTAGCTCGCGGCTCAGGGCGAGCACCGCGCCCTTGCTGGCGGTATAGGCGATCTGCGGCGTCGCCGCGCCGAGGTGGGCGACGAAAGAGGCCGTGTTGATGATCGAGCCGCCGCCGGCGCGCTTGAGCGCGGGGATGCCGTACTTGCAGCCGAGGAACACGCCCTTGGCATTGATGTCGAGCGTGAGGTCCCACACCTTCTCGCTGGTCGAGACGGCGTCGTCGTCCTCCGCGTGCATGATGCCGGCGTTGTTGAACAGGACGTCGAGCTTGCCGAACTTCTTCTCGGCGGCAGCCACCATCTGCTCGCAGTCGGCGGCCTTTGATACGTCGGCGCGCACGGCAATGGAATTTCCGATGAGAGAAGCTGTTTCCCGTGCGGCCTTCTCGTTGACGTCGACACAGACGACGGCCGCGCCTTCCTTCGAGAAGAGCAGCGCCGTCGCGCGCCCGATGCCGCTGCCGGCGCCGGTGATCAGGGCCACCTTGTCCTTGAGTCTCACTGGATCCTTGAGGGGTTAGATTCTTTCGAAATAGCGCTTGAGCTCCCAGTCGGTCACCGCCTTGTCGTAGGCCGCGACTTCGGTGCGGAAGAAGTGCGTGTAGTGCTCGACCACGTCGTCGCCGAAGGTTTTCTTCGAGAACGGGCTGTTCGCGAAAAGCTCCACGGCTTCGGCGAGCGTGCGAGGAACGCGCGGCAGGATTTTCGCGGCGTAGACATCGCCGACGAAGGCCTCCGGCGGCTCGATGCGGTTGGCGATGCCCGCCAGCCCGGAGGCGAGCGAGGCGGCGAGCGCGAGATAGGGATTCGCGTCGGCGCCGGGGATGCGGCACTCGATGCGCAGGCTCTCGCCTTCGCCCACCACGCGGAAGCCGGCGGTGCGGTTGTCGTTGCTCCAGGCGAGGCGGGTCGGCGCCCACGAGGCGTCGACGAAGCGCTTGTAGGAATTGACCGTCGGCGCGTAGAACGGCATCACCTCGGGCACGTGCGCGATCCAGCCGCCGAGGAACCAGCGGAAGGCGTCCGAGCGCCCGGCGAAGGCGTTCTTGCCGCCGCGCCACAGGCTGAGGTGGATGTGGCAGCTCGAGCCGGCGCCATCGGCGGCGAACTTGGCCATGAAGGTGACGCTCAGGCCCATGGCGTCGGCCACTTCCTTCAGGCACTGCTTGAACACGGTGTGGCGGTCGGCCATCTCCAGCGCTCCGGCGTAGCGCAGGTTGACCTCGTGCTGGCCGCGGCCCCATTCGCCTTTCGAGGTCTCGACCGGAACGCCCGAGTCTTTCAGGTGCCGCCGCACGGCGCCGTGGAAATCCTCGGTGCGGGTGGCCTGCAGGATGTGATAGTCCTCGAGGTACCAGCCGGCGGGCTCGATGCCGCGGTAGCCCTGCTTCGCGGCGTCGCGATAGCCGGTGCGGAAGAGGTAGTGCTCCAGCTCGGTCGCGGCGAAGCAGTCGAAGCCAGCCTTGCCGGACTGCTCGATCTGCCGGCGCAGGATCGAGCGCGGCGCGACGCTGACGCCCCCGATATCGCAGAGGACCAGCGCCGTCTTGCCGAGCCAGCTCGCCACGCGCAGCGTGCCGAGGTCGGGGACCATGTGGAAGTCGCCGTAGCCGAGCTCCCAGTTGGCGAAGCGGTAGCCCGGCACGGGCTCCATCTCCATGTCGACCGTGAGGAGGTAGTTGCAGGCGTGGCCGCCGGCCTTGACGATTTCGTCGACGAACATCTGCGCATCGAAGCGCTTGCCCAGCAGGCGGCCGTAGTGGTCGGTAAAGCCGGCGACGACCGTGTCGATCTCGCCGCTCGCCGCCATGGCGCGCAACTGCTCCAGGTCGAGCATCCCTTTAGGCTTGCTCATCGCGCTTCCTGAACAGAATGAAGACCTTCCCGACCTGCTGGACCGCGGCCGCTCCGGTCCTGTCGCACATGTCCTTGAAAATCTTTTCCCGGTCGGCGCGCACGAGGCCCGGCACCCGGACCTTGATCAACTCATGAGCGGCTAGCGCGCGGCCGATCTCGGCGACCACTTCATCCGTAAGGCCTTTTGCGCCGACGATGACCGCCGGCTCGAGGCTGTGCGCGCGGGCCTTCAACTCCTTGCGGTCGGCGGAGGTCAGCATGAATGATCCGCAGAATCTAATGTCAAAATGACGAGCGTGCTACCACAAGATTTCCATCCGGTCGTCCGTCAATGGTGGGACAGCCGCTTCGGCGAGCCCACGCCGGCGCAGCTCGAAGGCTGGGCCGCCATCCGTCGCGGCGAGCATACCCTGATCGCCGCGCCGACGGGCTCGGGCAAGACGCTGGCCGCCTTCCTGACGTCAATTGATACTTTATTTAGAGAAAATCTAAAAGCTGAGCTGCCGGACGAAGTTCGCGTCATCTATGTCTCGCCGCTGAAGGCGCTATCGGCCGACATTCACAAGAACCTGGCGACGCCGCGTCGCGAGATCGCGGTGCTGGCCGAGCAGGCGGGGCTGCCGAAGGTCAAGATCACCGCCGCGGTGCGCAGCGGCGACACACCGCAGAGCGAGCGCGCCGCCATGCTGCGCACGCCGCCGCACATCCTCGTCACCACGCCCGAGTCGCTTTACCTGCTGCTCACGGCCGAGCGGCCGCGGCAGATGCTGCGCACGGCTCAGGTGGTGATCGTCGACGAGATCCACGCCGTGCTGCAGTCGCGTCGCGGCGCGCACCTCGCGCTCTCGCTCGAGCGGCTCGACCACATCTGCGGCCGCAAGCTGCAGCGCATCGGGCTTTCCGCCACGCAGAAGCCCATCGAAACGGTCAAGAAGTTTCTCGTCGGCGAAGATTCGTGCGCGGTGGTCGACAAGGGACACAAGCGCCACATCGACCTCGCCTTAGAGGTGCCGGGCTCGCCGCTCGAGGCGGTGATGTCGGGCGAGATCTGGCAGGAGATCTACGCCCGGCTGGTGCAGCTGATCGGCGAGCACCGCACCACGCTGATCACGGTCAACACCCGGCGGCTGGCGGAACGGATGGCGCACCAGCTTTCCGAGAAGCTAGGGCCCGAGTTCGTCGCCGCCCACCACGGCAGCCTCGCAAAGGAAGTGCGGCTCGATGCCGAAGAAAGATTGAGAAACGGTTCTCTGAAAGTTCTCGTTGCCACGGCCTCGCTCGAGCTGGGCATCGACATCGGCCACGTCGACCTGGTCTGCCAGATTTCCTCGCCGAATCGCATCGCTACGCTCCTGCAGCGCGTGGGACGCTCCGGCCACACGGTGAGCGGCACGCCCAAGGGGCGCGTTTTCCCGCTGACGCGCGACGACCTGGTCGAATGCGCGGCGATGGTCCGCGCGGTGCGCGACGGCGAGCTCGACCGCGTCGAGGTGCCCGACGCGCCGCTGGACGTGCTCGCGCAGCAGGTGGCGGCGGAGGTGTCGGCCGAGGAAGAATGGGATCAGGATGGTTTGTTGAAGCTATTCCGGCAGGCGTATCCCTACAGGCATCTGGAAGACAGCAAGTTCAGTGAGATCGTCGAGATGCTCGCGCGCGGCTATGCCACCAACCGCGGCCGCCGCGGCGCGCTGATCCACTACGACAGCGTCCATCGCAAGCTGCGCGCGCGCAAGGGAACGCGCATGACCGCCATCACGAACGGCGGGGCGATTCCCGAGGTGTTCGACTTCCGCGTGGTGCTGGAGCCCGAGGGGCACACCATCGGCACGCTGAACGAGGACTTCGCCATCGAATCGCTGCCCGGCGACGTGTTCCAGCTCGGCAATACCTCCTGGCGCATCCTGCAGATCAACGGCGGCGTGGTGCGCGTCGCCGACGCCAAGGGCCAGCCGCCGTCGATGCCGTTCTGGCTCGGCGAGGCGCCCGCGCGTAGCGACGAGATGAGCGCCGCGGTTTCGCGTCTCAGATCGGATCTGGATTCCCTGCTGCCCAGTCCGGACGCCACGCGAGCGCACGGAGAATTGAAATCCGCCATCCAGTTTCTCATTGAAAAATATGAATTGAACCACTCGGCGGCGGAGCAGATCGCGACCTACCTCGGCGAAACGAAGCGGGCGCTCGGCGTCGTGCCGACCGAGCAGACACTCGCGCTCGAGCGCTTCTTCGACGAGTCGGGCGGCATGCAGCTCATCCTGCACGCGCCCTTCGGCAGCCGCGTGAACCGCGCGTGGGGCCTCGCGCTGCGCAAGAAGTTCTGCCAGGGCTTCAACTTCGAGCTGCAGGCGGCGGCGACGGAAGAGGGCATCCTCCTCTCGCTCGGCTCGCCGCACTCGTTCCCGCTCGAGGACGTATTCCGCTACCTGCATCCGAATACGGTGCGCGAGACGCTGGTGCAGGCGGTGCTCGACTCGCCGATCTTCGAGACGCGCTGGCGCTGGACCACCACGCTCGCCCTCGCCGTGCCGCGCAACCGCAACGGCACGAAGGTGCCGGGGCAGCTCCAGCGCATGTACGCGGAGGACGTGCTGCAGAGTGTGTTCCCCGACGCCGCGGCCTGCCTCGACAACATCCAGGGCGCGCGCGAGGTGCCGGAGCACCCGCTGGTCGACCAGGCGATGCGCGACTGCCTCGAAGAAGCGATGGACCTTCCGGGGCTGGAAAGGGTTTTGAAAAGGATCTTCGCCGGAGAACTCGCCTTGGTGGCGAAGGATCTTCCGGAGCCCTCCGTGTTGAGCCATGAATTGCTCAATTCGGCCGTGTACACATTCCTCGACGACGCACCCCTCGAGGAACGGCGGACGCGCGCCGTCTATACTCGCCGCGCTACCGAGCCGCGTAGCGCCGACGACCTCGGCGCGCTCGATCCCGCCGCGATCGAGCGCGTGCGCGAGGAGGCTTGGCCGGTCGCGAATACCGCCGATGAACTGCACGATGCGCTGATGGTCGCGGGCTTTTTTGAAGATTCCGAGATAGAACCTCGCTGGCGCCCGCTGCTCGCGGAGCTCGATTTACGAATTCGAAAAATCGAAGACCGCTGGTACGCGGTCGAGCGCAAGGATGATCCACCCGAGGAAATCCTGGCGAGCCGGCTGGAGGTGCTGGGTCCGGTCGCCGCGCCGGAAGACGCGCTGCTCCTGGCGCTCGAAGGGCAGGGACGGATCCTGCGGGGAAGGTTCTCCTCGAAGGAGCTCGAGTGGTGCGACCGCCGGCTGCTGGCGCGCATCCATCGCTACACGCTGAACCGCCTGCGCGCCGAGATCGAGCCGGTCAGCGCGGCGGAGTTCATGCGCTTCCTCACCCACTGGCAGCACGTCGCCGGCGAGGACCGCGTGCACGGCGCCGACGGGCTGGCCGCGGTGGTCGAGCAGCTGGAAGGCTTCGAGTTCGCCGCGGCGGCGTGGGAAAGCGATGTCCTGCCGGCGCGCGTGACCGACTTCGAGCCGGCGCAGATCGATCAGCTCTGCCTGACGGGCAAGGTGGCGTGGGGTCGCCTGAGCGCCGGCACCAGCGCGCCGCTGAAGAGCTCTCCGATCGCTCTGATGTTGAGAGCGCATTCGGTTGGCACGGAGATTTCGAACGTTGAAGGGCTGACCTCCGAAGCCCAAACAGTCAAAGCGTCCCTCGAAAAGCGCGGCGCGTCCTTCTTCAACGACCTCGTGGCGGCCACCGGTCAGTTACCGAGCGTCACCGAGCGCGCGTTGGCCGAGCTGGTGGGCGCGGGGCTGGTCACCGCCGACAGCTTCGCCGGCCTGCGCGCGCTGCTGGCGCCGCCGGAGAAAAGGAAGGGGCTGGTCGAGGCAGCGGGGCGGTGGGCGCTGCTGTCGAATTCGCTCGAGAACAACTTCGAAGCCGTCGCGCGCACGCTGCTGAAGCGCTATGGGGTGGTTTTCAGGTCCCTGATCCAGAGAGAAACCCGGCTGCCGCCGTGGCGCGACCTGGTGAAGGTGTACCGGCGCCTCGAGGCGCGCGGCGAGATCCGCGGCGGCCGCTTCGTGAAGGGCTTCGGCGGCGAGCAGTTCGCCGCGGCCGACGCGGTCGGGCGGCTGCGCGCGGTACGCAAGATGGAGGCGGTGGGCGAGACGCTCGTGTTGAGCGGCGCCGACCCGCTCAACCTGGTTGGAATCCTGACGCCCGAGGCAAAAGTACCTTCCCTTTGGAGAAATAGAATTCTTCTTCGTGACGGTGTCGCCATCGCGGCGCTCGAAGGCGGCGAGCTGCGCCGGCTGGCGGCCTGCGAGCTCGACGACGCGACGCTGAAGGCGCTCGCCGCGCGGCGCAGCCATGCGCCGCTGCATCCTTATCTGCGCGCGCTTTCCGGCCGCAAGCCGAAGACCCCGCCGCTCGTCTACACCTCGTTTTAAGCGGTTACACGGGAAACACTTCGTAACCGGCGCGAAATAAGCGGGATACCTGTGCGCCGCACCATCGCTGGATGGGTTACGGCGCCCCGGCGGTTTCGGGCCTCTCCTCTTCCTCCTCCTCTTCCTCCCCGAGCAGGGGTCCGGTCGCCGGGGCTGCCGTTTCTCTGTTCGCGCTGCTATTCGCCGCGTTTTCCGCGACGGCGGCGCCCTACGCGCCGCGCGATTTCGATTTCGGCGAGGCCGAGCACCTCGACGCGGCGCTGTGCGGCGTGGTGGAGGGGGTGCGCGAGACCGCGTCAACCGACCTCGAGCCGCTGGCGGAAGTGTTCGAGCACGCGGTCGGGCAGGCCGCGGAAGAATTGAGGGTACGCCTCGACGACGGCAGCCTCGTCGTCGTGGTGTGGGACGGCGCGCAGCGCTTTCAGCCCGGCGCGCGCGTAAGACTGCTGCACGGGCGTGTTTTCCCAAGTTGACAGGAACCTAGATCATGAAACGCACACTCTCCGCCGTTCTCTTCGCTACTTTCGCCATCGCTGGGCTGGCCGCCAACAGCCAGTACAGCAACCAGGCCGGCGAGCAGGACCTGCGCGCGCCGATCGCGGCGAGCGACTTCTACAAGAACGAGGCGGGCCAGCAGGACCAGCACCACCCGGAAGTCGGCTAAGCAGCCACAGAAGCGAGCAGCACCAAGCGGCCGGGCATGCCCGGCCGTTTTCATTTCGGCCGTACCATGGCGCGTGGCTAAATCGAACAAGGCCTGGCTGCGCCGCCACGTCAGCGATCCCTACGTCAGGAAGGCGAAAGAGCAGGGCTACCGGTCGCGCGCGGCCTTCAAGCTGCTCGAGCTCGATGAGCGCGAAAAGCTGCTGCGGCCCGGCATGAGCGTCGTCGACCTCGGCGCCGCGCCCGGCGGTTGGGCGCAGGTGGCCGCGAAGAAGGTGGCGCCCGGCGGCCGCGTCATCGCGATTGATCTCCTGGAAATCGCCCCCATCTCGGGCGTGACGGTGCTGCGGGGTGATTTCAGGGAGACAGGGATAAAAGCGATTCTCGAGGCTCTCGCCGGGCGGCCGGCCGACGGCGTTCTCTCCGATGTCTGGCCCAATATGTCGGGGATCGGGAACGTTGATCAGGCGCGGGCACTCGAACTGACCGGGGCGGCGATCGATTTCTGCCGCCAGGCGCTGAAAAGGGAGGGGTTTTTCCTGGTGAAGGCTTTCCACGGCGAGGCGTTCGGCGAAATCACGCTGCGGTTGAAGAAAACCTTCAAGCGGATCAAAGTCATAAAACCCTCGGCATCACGGGGAGAATCGTCTGAAACGTACGTGTTGGCGCGGGGTCTCCTGTAATATTGGCCCACTGCTTGATGCAGTGCGGAAGAGGAAGGAGCAGGGCACTTGAACAACATGCTTAAGAACCTGGTCATCTGGCTCGTCATCGGGCTGGTGCTGATGACCGTGTTCAACCAGTTCAGCCAGCGCCAGGATTCGCGCGCCACCCCCATGGAGTACTCGGAGTTCATGGAGGCCGCCAAGCAGGGCCAGATCACCAAGGTCGAGATCCAGGGCCGCACCATCCGCGCCACCACCACCGAGAAGAAGCAGATCGTCGTCAACTCGCCGGGCCTCTACGACATCTGGATGGTCGGCGATCTGATGAAGTACGGCGTCAAGGTGTCGACCAAGCCCGAAGAAGAGCAGTCGATGCTGATGCAGATTTTCATCTCGTGGTTCCCGATGCTGCTGCTGATCGGCGTGTGGATCTTCTTCATGCGCCAGATGCAGGGTGGCGGGCGCGGCGGCGCGTTCTCGTTCGGCAAGTCGCGCGCGCGCATGCTCGACGAGTCGACCAACACCGTCACCTTCGCCGATGTCGCCGGCTGCGAGGAAGCGAAGGAAGAAGTCTCCGAGCTGGTCGAGTTCCTGCGCGACCCGTCCAAGTTCCAGAAGCTCGGCGGGCGCATCCCGCGCGGCGTGCTGATGGTCGGCTCGCCGGGCACCGGCAAGACGCTGCTCGCGCGCGCCATCGCCGGCGAGGCGAAGGTTCCGTTCTTCTCCATTTCGGGCTCCGACTTCGTCGAGATGTTTGTCGGCGTCGGCGCGGCTCGAGTGCGCGACATGTTCGAGCAGGCGAAGAAGCACTCGCCGTGCATCGTGTTCATCGACGAGATCGACGCGGTC
>DASXKY010000065.1:0-44663 GCA_036496555.1 Burkholderiales bacterium
TTGTTCGCCGCCGTCGCGCGCGAAGAGGTCAATCTGCGTCGGCTGCGCGTCGATGCTCCCGCGGTCGAGAAGCCGGTCGAAAAAAAGAAAAAGACCGCCTCGACCAAGGGCGGCAGCGTGCTCATCGTCGGCATGGACAGCCTGATGACGCAGCTCGCACGCTGCTGCAAGCCGGTGCCGCCCGACCCGATCCGCGGCTTCGTCACGCGCGGCAGGGGCGTCTCGGTGCACCGCGAGGATTGCCCGAGCCTGAAGCGCCTCGCCGAGAAGGATCCCGGCCGGCTGATCGAGACGGGCTGGGGCAAGGGCGAGGGCGCCTACGCGGTCGACATGACCGTCACCGCCGCCGACCGGCGCGGCCTCCTGCGCGACGTCGGCGACGCGCTCGCGCGCGAGAAGATCAATGTCACGGCGGTGCGCACGCAGAACCGCGACGAGCTCGCCTTCATGCGCTTCAGCTTCGAGGTCGCCGACCTTGCGCAGCTCAAGCGCGCCTTCGCCGCCGTGCGGCAGCTCAAAGGCATCATCAGGGTTGCTAGAGGATAGCGAGCGAGCCGCTTGCGATCAGCGCACCGATCAGGGCGCCGGCAACGCGGCGGCGATCAGCGTAAAGGCGACCGCATGAAGCGTGTGCCCCGAAGGGAAGCTGAAGGCGTCGAGCGGCGCCGCGCCGCGCAGAGCGTCTTATCCCAGCGCTGGATTAAGACGAGCGCGTATTGGATGTGCGACATCGAGCAGCACCGCTTCGAAATCGCCGGCGATGCGGTCCCAGGTGATCGGCGCGGCGGCCGCGCGGGCGGCCGCCCCCAGTCGGCGCGCCATACCGGGATCGCGCGCCATGCGCACCGCCTGGCCGATGAAGGCGGCGCGGTCGTCGAAGACGGGGAGCAGCGCCGAGCGCTCGTGCACCAGGTGCTCGCGCGCCGCGGCGTAGTTGTAGGCGACGATGCCGAGCCCGCTCGCCGCGGCCTCGAGCGTGACGTTGCCGAAGGTTTCGGTGGTGCTGGGGAACAGGAAGATGTCGCCCGAGGCGTAGTGGGCGGAAAGCGCGCCGTTCACCAGGCGGCCGGCGATGACGTAGCCGACGTTCCTTTTCTTGAGCGCCTCGCTCATCGGCCCGTCGCCGACCAGCACCAGCTTGATGTCCGGGCGCGCGTTGCGCATCGCCTCGTAGGCGTCGATCACCAGCGGGAAATTCTTCTCCGGCGCGAAGCGGCTCACGCACAGCGCGACCGGGGTGTCGTCGCCGGCGCCCCAGCCCGCGCGCAGCGCCGGCGAGCGCTTCGCCGGCGAGAACATGTCGGGATTCACGCCGCGGCCGACGACGCGCAGGTCGTGGTAACCGCTTTTCTCCATTTGGTGCGCGAGCTCCGCGGTCGGCACCATGGTGCAGTCGGTGCGGTTGTGGAAGCGGCGCAGGCAGGCCTGCACCGCGGAAGCGAACCACGAGAAGCCGTAGTGCTTGCTGTACGCGTCGAAGTTGGTGTGGAAATCGGTGGCGACCGGCAGCTCCAGCCGGCGCGCGGCGGCGAGCGCCGACCAGCCGAGCGGGCCCTCGGTCGCGATGTGCACCAGGTCGGGCCGCAGCGCGCGCCAGGCGCGCTCGAGCGCGCGCCGCGAGGGCATGCCCATCTTGAGCTGGGTGTAGCGCGGGATCGGGATGCCGCCGACAAGCAGCTCTTCGAAGCCGTCCTCGCTCGCCGGCTGCTCGGCCTCGTTCTGCCGCGGCCGCACCAGCTGGATGTGGTGGCCGCGGCGACGCAGGCCCTCGACCATCAGCGCGACGGTGCGCGCGACGCCGTTGACCTCCGGCGGGTAGGTCTCGGTCACCATCGCCACGAAAAGCTTGCGGCTCATGCCGCGCGCAGCATGGGCCCGGCGTGTGACGGCGCCGCTACGGTTTTATGACAGGAGTATTAAGAACCAGATCGCGACCGCGTTGACGATCGACAGCATGACCGCCGCGCTGCCGATATCCTTCGCGCGCTTGGCGAGGCGGTGGTTCTCGAACGAGACGCGGTCGACCGCCGCCTCGATCGCCGAGTTGAGCAGCTCGACGATGAGGACCAGGAACAGACCGCCGACGAGCAGCGCGCGCTCCAGGCCGGTGCGCCCGAGCCACAGCCCGATCGGCGCGGCCAGCGCGAAGACGATCAGCTCCTGCCGGAAGGCGTCCTCGTGGCGCGCCGCTGCGGCGAGTCCCTCGAGCGAGTAACGCGTCGCATTGATCAGGCGCTGCAGCCCGGTCTTGCCCTTGTGCGGGCTTTCTTCCTGCGGTACGGCCGACATGGGCCGCGACTGTACCACTTACGACGGGGTGGCGAGCGTGAAAAGCAGCTCTTCCTGAACCGCGCGGCGGCGGCCGCGGCGCGACTTCTGCAGCTCGTAGACGCCCTCGGCGTTCATCTCCCAGGCCTGGCAGTTGTCGTCGAGGTAGGGCTGCAGGCCCTCGCGGATCACGCGGCGCTTGAGCGCCGGGTCGAGCACCGGAAAGCACAGCTCGATGCGGCGGAAGAAATTGCGGTCCATCCAGTCGGCGCTCGCGAGGTACACGTCGTCGGCGCCGTCGTTGCCGAAATAGAACACGCGCGAGTGCTCGAGGAAGCGGCCGACCACCGAGCGCACGCGGATGTTGTCGGAGAGCCCCGCGATGCCGGGCTTCAGCGCGCACACGCCGCGCACCACCAGGTCGATCTTCGCCCCGGCCTGCGAGGCGAGGTAGAGCTCCTCGATGATCTGCGGCTCGAGCAGCGCGTTCATCTTGGCGATGACGCGGCCCGGCTTGCCTTCCGTGGCCAGCCGGGCTTCGTTGCGGATCGCCGCGACGATGCGCTTGTGCAGCGTGAACGGCGACTGCCAGACGTGCTTCATGCGGCCTACCCGGCCGAGGCCGGTGAGCTGCTTGAACACCTCGTTCACGTCGGCGCACATCTCCTCGTTCGCGGTCATCAGGCCGAAGTCGGTGTAGAGGCGCGCGGTGCGCGGATGATAGTTGCCGGTGGCGAGGTGGACGTAGCGGCGCAGCGCTTTGCCCTGCTCGGAGTCCTCGCGCCGCACGATCAGCGACATCTTGGCGTGTGTCTTGTGGCCGACCACGCCGTAGACGACATGCGCGCCGACCTCCTCCAGCCGCGCGGCCCAGTTCATGTTCACTTCCTCATCGAAACGCGCCATCAGCTCGACCACCACCGTCACTTCCTTGCCCTTGCGCGCGGCGTCGACCAGGATCTGCATCAGCTCCGAGTCGGTGCCGGTGCGGTAGACGGTCTGCTTGATGGCGATGACGTTCGGGTCCTCGGCACTGGTGCGGATGAAGTCGACCACCGGCAGAAACGACTGGAACGGGTGGTGCAGCAGGAGGTCCTGCTTCTTCAGCACCTCGAACAGCTCGCCGCCGTCGAGAGCGGCCGGCAACCCGGGCTGGAACGGCGGGAACTTGAGCTGCGGCCGCTCGACCTGGTCGACCACCTCGCGCAGGCGGTAGAGGTTGACCGGCCCCTCGACGCGGTAGAGGTCGGCCTCGCCGAGGCCGAACTGCTGCAGCAGGAACTCGACCATGCGCGGCGAGCAGTTGTCGGCCACCTCAAGGCGCACCGCGTCGCCGAAGTGCCGGTGCAGGAGCTCGCCCTGCAGCGCGGTGTGCAGGTTCTTGATCTCCTCCTCGTCGACGAAGAGATCGGAATTGCGCGTGACGCGGAACTGGTAGCAGCCGAGCACGTTCATGCCGGAGAACAGCTCGCCGACGTGGGCGTGCAGGATCGAGGAGAGGAAGACGAAGCCGTACGCGGCGTCGGCGACCTCCTGCGGCAGGCGGATCACGCGCGGCAGTGCGCGCGGCGCCTGCACGATCGCCGCGCCCGAGCTGCGGCCGAAGGCGTCGCGCCCCTCCAGCTCGACGGCGAGGTTGAGGCTCTTGTTGAACACGCGCGGGAACGGGTGCGCCGGGTCGAGGCCGATCGGCGTCAGCACCGGCAGCAGCTCGCGGAAGAAGTAGTCGCGGATCCACTGGCGCTGCGCCGGCGTCCAGTCCTCGCGCTTGGGGAAGTGGACGCCCTCGGCGGCGAGCGCCGGCAGCACGACGCTGTTCAGCAGCTGGTACTGCTCGCCGACCAGCGCGTGCGCCTCGCGCGTCACCGCGTTGAATACCTCGGCGGGGCCGGCGCCGTCGGGGCCGGGCTCTGGCAGGCCGAGCTTGATCTGCTCCTTCAGGCCGGCGATGCGGATCTCGAAGAATTCGTCGAGGTTCGACGAGACGATGGTGATGAAGCGCAGCCGCTCGAGCAGCGGCACCGACTCGTCGGCCGCCTGCGCGAGCACGCGGCGGTTGAACGCCAGGATGCCGAGCTCGCGGTTGAGGAACTGCGTAGGGGGCGGTATGCGCTTGTTCATGGCCGCCCTGACGGCGCGGTGAAGCTCTAATTTTATCTTCCCACCCCCGCGTCACGGAACTGAAATCTTCTCGTAATAGTCGCCGGTTAGCGTCAACCGGTTATGAATTCGCATACCTCGAAGGAGTACGACGAGCTGATGGCGCGCGCCCATAAGCTCGTGGTACAGATGGGCGAGCGGGTCAGGCGGCAGGTCGAGGACGCGGTCGAAAGCCTGGCGTCAGGCTCGCCGACGCTCATCAATCAGATCCTGGGACACGAGCTGGTGATCAACTCGCTCGAGCGCTCGATCGACGAGCTGGCCGGGCAGATCATCGCCCGCCGCCAGCCCACCGCCCGCGACCTGCGCTTCGTGCTGGCAGTCGTAGGCGTGACTACCGACCTCGAGCGCATCGGCGACGAGGCGAAGAAGATCGCCCTGCAGGCGCGCAAGATCTTCGCCGACGGCATGTCGGCGCAGCCGCGCACGGTGGAAGTGCGCCGGATGGCGACGATCGTGCAGGACATGCTGCGCCAGGCCATCGCCGCGCTCGAGACGCTCGACCCGCGCGCGGCGGTTGCGCTCGCGCGCCGCGACGAGGAGTCGGACCTCGTCTTCCAGGGCATGCTGCGCCAGCTGATCAGCTTCATGATCGAGGACCCGCGCACCATCAGCTCCTGCCTCGACTTCCTGTTCGTCGCCAAATCGCTCGAGCGCATCGGCGACCACGCGCGCAACGTCTCCGAGCACGTCGTCTACGCCAGCACCGGCAAGGACGTGCGCCACGCCACGCTGCAGGAGATCGAGAAAGAGCTGCGCACGGCGGGCTAGGCGCGTGATTTGCGGCGCCGCGGCAGCGGTGCTACGGTAGGCCGCGATGGCGCGTTTCGAAACGCTCGCCGCGGTCGACCTCGGCTCGAACAGCTTCCACCTGCAGATCGGCCGCGTGGTCGACGGCCAGATCTATCCGCTCGACGCGGTGCGCGAGGTGGTGCGCCTGGGCGGCGGCCTGACCGCCGACAAGCGCATCGACCGCAGCACGCAGGCGCACGCGCTCGAGGCGCTCGCCAAGTTCGCCGAGCGCCTGCGCGGCTTCCCGCGCACCGCCGTGCGCGCGGTGGGCACCAACGCGCTGCGCGTGGCGAAGAACTCGCCGCAGTTCCTGCGCGAGGCGCGCGCCGCGCTCGGCTTCCCGATCGAGGTGATCTCCGGCCGCGAGGAAGCGCGGCTGATCTACCTCGGCGTGGCGCACTCGCTGCCGGCGGCGGCGCAATCGAAGAAGGAGCCGCGCCTGGTGTTCGACGTCGGCGGCGGCTCGACCGAGTTCATCATCGGCTCGGGCCTCGAGCCGCAGCTCACCGAGTCGCTCTACATGGGCTGCGTCAGCTACAGCCTGAAGTACTTCCCGGACGGCCGCATCGAGAAGTCCGGCATGAAGGCGGCCGAGCTCGCCGCGCGCCAGGAGCTCGCCGGCATCGTCGGCGAGTACCGCGCCGCCGGCTGGACCGAGGCGGTCGCCTCCTCGGGGACCGCGCGCTCGATCGAGAACATCCTGCGCGAGAACGAGTTCGCGGAGGAAGGCATCACCCGCGAGGGCCTGGAGAAATTGCGCAGCCTGCTGATCAAGAGCGAAAAGTCGGACCCCGACCGCATTGCCGGCCTGCGGCCCAACCGCGCGCCGGTGCTGCCCGGCGGCGTCGCCATCATGGGCGCGGTGTTCGACGAGCTCGGCCTGGAGAGCGTGAAAGTCTCCGACGGCGCGCTGCGCCACGGCGTGCTCTACGACCTGCTCGGCCGCGTGCAGCACCGCGACATGCGCGAGGCGACGGTGGCGCAGTTCATGCGCCGCTACCACGTGGACACGGCGCAGGCCGAGCGGGTCAAGGGTCTGGCGCTGAAAATCTACGACGGCCTGCTTCCCGGCGCCGACCGCGAAGACGATCCCGACCGCACCATGCTCGAATGGGGGGCGCGCCTGGCCGAGATCGGCCTGTCGATCGCGCACGCCCAGTACCACAAGCACTCGGCCTACGTGCTGTCGAATGCCGACATGCCCGGCTTTTCGAGGATGGAACAAGCCAGGCTCGCTCGAGTAGTGCTCGCGCACCGCGGCAAGCTCGGCAAGGTGCAGGACGCCGGCCTCGACGGCAACGACTGGAAGCTGGTCTTCGCGCTGCGCTGCGCTTCCCTCATCCTGCGCAGCCGCACCGATCTGCGGCTGCCGTTCCTGCGGGTCGCCGCCGATTCAGGCGGCTTCGCCATCGACCTGCCGCAGTCCTGGCTCGAGGACAACCCGCTTTCCGCCGACGCCCTCGAGTCGGAGTCGAGTCACTGGAAAGCCGTCGGCATGAAGCTGGAAGTCGGCGCGCTGTCCGACAAAAGGGTCTCGGTGCTAAAGCAGGTCCGGTGAAATCGCCGCGCGCAGGACCACCTGCGCTTCGCTGTCGCGCTCGCGGTCGGCGATCCACACCAGCGCGCCTTTCTTGATGCTCCACTCGTGGCGCGCGCCGGCCAGTAGGTGGGCGACGGTGTTGCCGAGGTCGGGCTGGTGCCCGACCACGACCACTGCGCCCTTGTGATCGGGCCAGCCGGCGGCCTCGAGGATGTCGGCGACGCGCGCGCCCGGCGCGAGCCGCTCGACAGTCTTGATGCGCGCGCCGAGCGCCTCGGCGGTCTGCTGCGCGCGCACCGCCGGGCTCGCCAGCAGCGCGAACTTCGCCGGTAGGCGCTGCTGCAGCCACTCGGCGACATGCGCGGCCTGCTTGCGTCCCTTGCCGGTGAGCGCGCGGGCGAGGTCGGGCCCGCCTTCTTCGGCTTCGGCGTGGCGCCAGAGGATCAGGTCCATATAGCCCGTAGTATAAAATTCGCGTTGTTACAGCAGGCGCGTAGCTCAGCTGGTTAGAGCACCACCTTGACATGGTGGGGGTCGTTGGTTCGAGTCCAATCGCGCCTACCAAATCCCATGGCCCGAATCCTCCTCTGGATCGTCGCGGCGACGCTCTCTTGCAGCGCCATGGCGCAGTATCCGTCGAAGGCGATCCGCTTGGTGTCGCCGTTTCCGCCGGGGGGAAGCGTCGACGTCGTCGGCCGGTTGCTGGCGGCGAAGCTCTCCGAGTCGCTCGGCCAGCAGATGGTGGTCGACAACCGCTCCGGGGCCTCCGGACTGGTCGGCACCGAGGTGGTGCTCGGCTCGCCGCCGGACGGCTACACGCTCCTCATCAACACCATCCCCTTCGTCACCAACCAGTTCCTGCTCGCGCGCGCGCCCTACGACCCGCTGCGCGATTTCGTCGCCATCTCGCTGGTCGCATCGTCGCCCTCGTTCGTCAGCGTGCATCCGTCGGTCCCGGCGCGCTCGGTCCAGGAGCTGATCGCGCTCGCCAAGGCGAAACCGGGCGGGCTGCATTATTCCGCGGCCGGCGTCGGCACCAATCCGCATATCGCCGGCGAGCTGTTCAACCTGCTGGCGGGCGTCGACATCGTCGCCGTGCAGTACAAGGGCGGCGGCCCCGCCGACACCGCCGTCATCGCGGGCGAGGTCGAGGCCACGTTCGGCAACGTCTCGCAGGAGATCGGCCACGTGAAGGCCGGCCGCCTGCGCGCGCTTGCCGTCACTAGCGCGAAGCGCAATCCCGCGATGCCGGAGCTTCCCACCGTCGCCGAGGCGGGCGTGCCGGGCTACGAGTTCGACACCTGGTTCGTCGTCGTAGCGCCGCGCGGTACGCCGCGCGCGGTCGTCGATACGCTGCATTCGCACATTCGCAAGGTGCTCGCCACGCCCGAGCAGGTGAAGTTCTACCAGGAGCGTGGTCTCACCGTGATCGCCAGCACGCCCGAGGAGGCCGCCGCGTACCTCGAAAGCGAGCAGAAGAAATGGGCGCGGGTCGTCAAGGAACGCGGCATCAAGGCAGAGTAAAACAAATGATTCGACTTTTTGTTCTCAGCATTCTTTTTTCTGCCAACGTTCTCGCGCAGAACTATCCCTCGCGGGCGATCACCATCATCGTGCCGATCCCGCCGGGCGGCGCGCCCGACATCGCCGCGCGCGTCATTGCGCAGAAGCTGTCGGAGAACGTCGGCCAGCCGGTGGTGGTCGAGAACCGCGTCGGCGCGAACGGCAACATCGCCAACGAGCTGGTGGCCAGGGCGGCGCCCGACGGCTACACGCTGGGACTGCTCGCCGACAGCCAGATCGCGGTCAACCCGCATCTCTACAAGAAGATGCCGATCGACACGCTGAAGGACCTGGCGCCGGTGACGCCGGTGGCAGTGAACCAGTTCGTGCTGACGGTCAATCCGTCGCTGCCGGTGCACACCTTCCCCGAGTTCATCGAGTACGCGAAGAAGGCGAACCCGCCGCTCGCCTACGCCTCGGGCGGCAACGGCTCGCAGCACCACCTGACGATGGAGATGCTGAAGCAGCGCACCGGCATCAAGCTCCTGCACGTGCCGTACAAGGGCGGCGCCCCGGCCGCGGCGGCGACCGTCGCCGGCGAGACCGCGGCGGTGTGGTCGGGCAGCTCGAACGCGGCGCAGATCAAGGCCGGGCGGCTGCGCCCGCTCGCGGTATCGGGTGCGCACCGCTCCGCGCAGTACCCCGACCTGCCGACCATCGGCGAGTTCTATCCCGGCTTCGAGAATTCGATCTGGCTCGGCCTGTTCGGACCGACGGGCATGCCGGAGGCGACCCTGTCGAAGCTGCGCGCGGAGATGAAACGCGTGCTCGAATCCCCCGACGTCAAGCAGAGGATGAACGCCGCCGGCGGCCTTGATCCCTACCTAGCGAGCCCCGAGGAGTTCGCGGCGCTCATCCAGCGCGATTATGAGAAGTACGGGAAAGTCGTGAAAGACATCGGGCTGAAAGTCGACTAGATCTTCGCCCGCTCCAGGGTTTCCGGTGCGAACAACTCTTCGACCTTGAGGCGCCGCTTGCAGACGCCCTGCTCGTAGGCGTACTGCACGAACGCCTCCAGCGTCGGCCGATTCGGCTCGATGCCGTAGGGCCAGAAGTCCTCGCCCGCGACCTCGCGCCAGCGCCGCGCGTGGTCGGCGACCCAGGGCACCGGCACCGCCGAGGCGCCGATCTCCGCGGCGCGCGCGAGGCTGCGGTTCTTCGCCTCCTCGAAGGCCTGGCAGAGGTTCATCGCGATCCAGCGGTCGCGCTCGTAGACGTCCCGCCGCAGCACGACGAGGTGCATGATCGGGAAGATCCGCGTCTTCCGGAAATATGCCAGCTCTTCGGCGGGATAGTCCGGGAACAGCCGCTCGCCGCCGGGGTTGCGCGCCGAGATCGCGGCGTCGAGATCGCCCTTCGCCAGCAAATCGGTGAGCGAGCGCGTCGGCGCTGGCGTCACCTTGAGCCCCGAAGGCAGATACAGCGGTACTTTTTCCATGCGGCCGGGTTCGTGCACGCCGGCCTGCGTCCACTCGATGCGCCGCAGGTCGACGCCGTATGCGTGCGCGAGCATGCCGCGCACATAGATCGTCGCCGTCTGCGCCCACTCGGGCACGCCGACGCGCTTGCCCTCGAGGTCCTTGGGCTGGCGGATGCCGGAACCCTGGCGCAGGTAGATCGCCGAATGGCGGAAGACGCGCGAGACGAACACCGGCAGGGCAATGATGGCCGGGTCGGGCTCGGCCATCAGCGCCACTACCTTGCCGAAGGACATCTCGGAGACGTCCCATTCGCGGAACTTGGTGAAGCGGAAGAAGATCTCCTCGATGCGCAGCTCGCTCAGGTTCAGCGCGATGCCTTTCGGCTGCAGGTCGCGCACGTGGTCGTAGCTGCCCAGCGCGAGGGAGAGAGGTAGCGAGCTCATGCGGTAATATTGACACAGGCAATGCTGAACATCCGTCTTCCCGACGGCTCGTCGAAGTCGTTTCCAGGACCGCTGACCGTGGCAGAGATCGCGCAGGCGATCGGCCCGGGGCTCGCGCGCGCCGCGCTGGCGGGCAAGGTCGACGGCAAGCTGGTCGACACCAGCTACCGGGTCGAGTCCGACGCCGACGTCGCGATCGTCACGCCGAAGAGTCCCGAGGGCCTTGAGATCCTGCGGCATTCGACTTCGCACCTGATGGCGCAGGCGGTGCAGGAGCTGTTTCCCGGCGCGCAGGTCACCATCGGCCCGGTCATCGAGAACGGCTTCTACTACGATTTTTCCTACAAGCGGCCCTTCACGCCGGAGGACCTCACCGCCATCGAGAAGAAGATGGCGGAGCTCGTGAAGGCCGACCTGCCGGTGCATCGGAAGGTGATGGCCCGCGACGAAGCCGTCAAATATTTCTTGAATATCGGGGAAAAATACAAAGCGGAGATCATCGGCGCAATTCCGGCGAACGAGCCGATCTCGCTCTACGGCCAGGGCAACTGGATCGATCTGTGCCGCGGGCCGCACGTGCCCTCGACCGGCAAGCTCAAAGTGTTCAAGCTGATGCGCGTCGCCGGCGCCTACTGGCGCGGCGATTCGAAGAACGAGATGCTCCAGCGCATCTACGGCACGGCCTGGGCGACGCAGGAGGAGCAGGACGCGTACCTGAAGATGCTCGAGGAGGCGGAGAAGCGCGACCACCGTCGCCTTGGCACGCAGCTCGATCTCTATCACATGCAGGAGGAGGCGCCGGGGCTGGTCTTCTGGCATCCGAAGGGCTGGACCCTGTGGCAGCAGGTCGAGCAGTACATGCGCCGCGTCTACCGCGACAACGGCTATCAGGAAGTGCGCGCGCCGCAGATCCTCGATCGCAGCCTGTGGGAGAAGACCGGGCACTGGCAGAACTTCAAGGACCACATGTTCACGACGTCGTCGGAGAACCGCGACTACGCGGTGAAGCCGATGAACTGCCCGGGGCACATCCTGATCTACAACAAGGGGATCAGGAGCTACCGCGAACTGCCGCTGCGCTACGGCGAGTTCGGCTCCTGCCACCGCAACGAGCCCTCTGGCGCACTGCACGGCTTGATGCGCGTGCGCGGCTTCGTGCAGGACGACGGCCATATCTTCTGCACCGAGGAGCAGATCCTGCCTGAGTGCGAGGCGTTCACCGCGCTCCTGCAGAAGGTCTACAAGGACTTCGACTTCACCGACATCATCTACAAGGTGGCGACCCGCCCGAAGGCCCGCATCGGCTCCGACGAGGCTTGGGACAAAGCCGAGGCGGCCCTGAAAACGTCGCTCGACAAAAGCGGCCTGCAGTTCTCGATCTCGCCCGGCGAAGGAGCGTTCTACGGCCCGAAGATCGAGTACTCGCTGAAGGACGGCATCGGCCGCGTCTGGCAGTGCGGCACCATGCAGGTCGACTTCAGCATGCCGGGACGCCTCGGCGCCGAGTACGTTGGCGAGGACAACGCACGGCACACTCCGGTCATGCTCCACCGCGCGATCGTCGGCTCGATGGAGCGCTTCCTCGGCATCCTGATCGAGCACCACGCCGGCGCGTTCCCGTTGTGGCTCGCGCCGGTGCAACTGGTGGTCATGAACATCACCGAGCGCCAGGCGGCGTACGCCGAGTCTGTGAAAAATAAGTTGCTGAATCAGGGCTTTAGGGCCATTTTGGATTTGCGGAACGAGAAAATTTCCTATAAGATTCGGGAACATAGCTTGCAAAAGCTGCCCTACCAGCTGGTGGTTGGGGACAAGGAGATGCAAGCCGACACGGTGGCCGTGCGCACGCGCAGCGGCGAGGACCTCGGGGCGATGAGCCTCGGCGACTTCACCGCACGCCTCCAGTCCGAGGCGGACGCGAAGCTGCACGGCTAAATTTTTTAACGGCCAGAGGAGCTTTTCACTCATTACAGTCGACAGATCGCAGCGCATCAACCGGGAAATCACCGCCCCGGAGGTGCGCTTGGTGGCGGAAAACGGTGACCAGCTCGGCATCAAGCCGACGACCGAGGCCCTGCGCCTCGCCGAAGAGCAGAACGTGGATTTGGTGGAGATCGCGCCGCTCGCGGTGCCGCCGGTCTGCAAGCTGATGGACTACGGCAAGTTCCGCTACCGCGAGCAGAAGAAGGCGCACGAGGCCAAGCTCAAGCAGAAGCAGATCCAGGTCAAGGAGATCAAGTTCCGCCCCGGCACCGACGAGGGCGACTACAAGATCAAGCTGGGCAAGCTGGTGCAGTTCCTGGAGGAAGGCGACAAGGCGAAGGTGACCCTGCGCTTCCGCGGCCGCGAGATGGCGCACAAGGAATTCGGCGAGCGACTGCTGGAGAGAGTGCGCAAGGATCTGGACCCGGTCGGGCTGGTCGAGCAGTTCCCCCGGCTGGAAGGCAAGCAGATGGTGATGGTGCTGGCGCCCAAGAAAAAGGGCACGCCGCCACCGACCAAGCCTAAGGTTGTGAAGGAAAAGCCGGATAAGGTGGTGAAAGCCGCTCCGGCGAAAGCCGTAGCAAAACCCGCGTAGGCGGGAACAAGTGATGGCCGCGGCTTCAAGCATCCGCGCAGCGGATCGCCCGGCGTCATACGAGAAGAGAAGGGAACAGCAATGCCCAAGATGAAAACCAAGAAGGGCGCGGCGAAGCGTTTCCGCGTCCGCGGCAGCGGCAGCATCAAGCGCGGCGGGGCCTATCGCCGCCACATCCTCACCAAGAAGTCGACGAAGATGAAGCGCCAGCTGCGCCGCACCAGCGCGGTCGACAAGACGAACACGGCCGCCATCCGCGCGATGCTGCCGTACTCGTCGTAAGGAGCGCGCCATGCCACGAGTCAAGAGAGGCGTAACGGCGCGCGCGCGCCACAAGAAGGTTCTCGCGCAGGCGAAGGGATTCCGCGGCCGCCGCGGCAACGTCTACCGCGTCGCGAAGCAGGCGGTGATGAAGGCGGGGCAGTATGCCTATCGCGACCGCCGCAACAAGAAGCGCACCATGCGCGCGCTGTGGATCACGCGCATCAACGCTGCCGTGCGCGAGCTGGGCATGACCTACAGCGCGTTCATGTCGGGCTTGAAGCGCGCCAATATCGAGATCGATCGCAAGGTGCTCGCCGACCTCGCGGTGCTCGACAAGCCGGCGTTCGCCAAGATCGCCGGCCAGGTCAAAGCCAGCCTCGCGCACTAAGCATCCGTTGGACGACCTGGACCGCATTGTCGAGCGAGCGCTCGCCGACTTTGCGTCGGCGGTAGATCCTGCCGCGCTCGAGAACGCGAAGGCTCGCTACCTTGGGAAGGGTGGCGAGCTTTCTGTTTTCCAATCGACTCTCAAGTCTCTTCCTCCGGAAGGGCGTAGAGAGTTTGGTGCCAGGTTCAATTCGGCCAAGACGAAAATAGAGGAAGGCCTCGAAGCGCGGCGGGCGGGGCTCGCCGACGCGAAGCTCTCCGCGCGGCTGGGCGAAGAGGCGCTCGACGTCACGCTGCCGGGCCGGCGGCGCAGCCGCGGCGGCGTGCACCCGGTGATTCGTACCTGGCAGCGCATCGAGTCGATCTGGCGCTCGATCGGCTTCGACGTCGCCGACGGCCCGGAGGTCGAGACTGACTGGTACAACTTCACCGCGCTCAACAACCCGGAGAACCATCCGGCGCGGTCGATGCAGGATACGTTCTACGTCGACTTGAAGGACGCGCAAGGCCTGCCGCTCCTGCTGCGCACGCACACCAGCCCGATGCAGGTGCGCTATGCCCGCATGCACAAGCCGCCGATCAAGGTGATCGCGCCCGGCCGCACCTACCGCGTCGACTCCGACGCGACGCACTCGCCGATGTTCCACCAGGTGGAAGGCCTGTGGATCGACGAGGACATCAGCTTCGCCGACCTGAAGGGCGTCTACACTGACTTCCTGCGCCGCTTCTTCGAGATCGACGACCTCGAGGTGCGCTTCCGTCCCTCGTTCTTCCCGTTCACCGAGCCGTCGGCCGAGATCGATCTGAAGTTTCCAAGCGGGACGCTCAAGGGCAAGTGGCTGGAGATCTCCGGCGCGGGCCAGGTGCACCCGCAGGTGGTGCGCAACTTCGGCCTCGACCCCGAGAAGCACATCGGCTTCGCTTTCGGCTCCGGCCTCGAGCGCCTCACCATGCTTCGCTACGGCATCGACGATCTGCGCCTTTTCTTCGACGGTGACCTGCGCTTCCTGGAGCAGTTCTCGTGAATGTTCCCGAGAGCTGGCTGAGGAGCTTCTGCAATCCGAAGCTCTCCGGGCAGGCGCTCGCCGACAAGCTGACGATGGCGGGCCTCGAGGTCGAGGCGTACCAGCCGGTCGGCGGTGGCCTCACCGCGCCAGTGGTGGTGGGCGAGGTCCTGTCGGTCGAAAAGCACCCCAATGCGGACCGGCTGACCGTGTGCCAGGTCAACACCGGAAAGCAGACTGTGCAGGTCGTCTGCGGCGCGCCCAACGTTCGCGCCGGCATGAAAGCGCCGCTCGCACAGATCGGCTCCAAGCCCCTGAGGGGCGTCGACAGCCACGGCATGCTCGCGTCGGCGAAGGAGCTCGGCCTCTCCGACGATCACTCGGGATTGCTCGAGCTGCCGGCGGACGCGAAGCCGGGCGCCGACGCGCGCAAGCTGCTCGGCCTCGATGACCACGTCCTCACGCTGAAGCTCACGCCGAATCGGGCGGATTGCCTTTCGGTTCTCGGCGTCGCTCGGGAAGTGGCCGCGATTACGGGCAGTAAGCTCTCCGTTGAAAAAATAAAACCCGTTCCGCCCGAATCTAAAACCGTTCATGCTGTGCGAATCAGCAGCCCCGAAGGCTGTGGGCGATTCGCAGGCCGGGTGATCCGCAACGTGAACGCGGCGGCTCCTACCCCGGACTGGATGAAGCAGCGCCTGGAGCGCGCCGGCCAACGCAGCATCTCGGCGCTCGTCGACGTCACGAACTACGTGATGCTGGAGCTCGGCCGGCCGCTGCACGTCTACGACTTGGACAAGCTGCGCGGAGCGATCGATGTGCGCTGGGGCCGCAAAGGCGAGAAGGTGCTACTCCTGAACGAGCAGACGGTCGAGGTCGATCCCTCGGTGCTCTGCATCACCGACGACTCCGGCGTCATCGGCCTGGCCGGCATCATGGGCGGCGAAAGCACCAAGGCCGACGCGGGTACGAAGAACGTGTTCCTGGAGTCCGCGTTCTTCTGGCCCGAGGCGATCCAGGGCCGCGCGCGGCGCTACAACTTCTCGAGCGACGCCTCGCACCGCTTCGAGCGCGGGGTCGACTTCCAGAACAACGTCGACGGCATCGAGCGCGCGACGCGGCTGATCCTCGACCTCTGCGGCGGCGAGCCCGGCCCGACCGCCGACAAGGTGGCGCGGCTGCCGAAGAGGAAGCCCGTGCGCCTGCGCACCGCGCGCGCGCAGACGATCATCGGCATTCCGCTTGCGGCGAAAGAGATCGCTGCGGTGTTCTCCAGACTCGCCTTCGGGTTCAAGAAGGCCGGCGATGCATTCACGGTGACGCCGCCTTCCTATCGCTTCGACATCGCCATCGAGGAGGACCTGATCGAAGAGGTGGCGCGGCTGCACGGCTTCGAGCGCATCGCCGCGCAGCCGCCGCGCGCGGCCGCCCTGATGCGGGCTGTGCCGGAGAGCAGGCGCTCACTGGACACGCTGCGCACTGGGCTCGCTGCCCGCGACTACCGCGAAGTGATCAACTTCAGCTTCGTCGAGCCGGCGTGGGAAGCTGATTTGGCCGGGGAGACCAACCCGATTCGCCTGCTCAATCCGATCGCCAGCCAGCAATCGGTGATGCGGACCTCGCTTCTCGGTTCTCTCATCTCCAATATTTCCTACAACCAGGCTCGCAAAGTCCCGCGCGTGCGCGTGTTCGAGGTCGGACGCGTCTTCCTGCGCGACCCGGCCGCGACCGACGGCCCGCTCGAAGTGCGGGGCTTGCGCCAGCCGATCCGCATCGCCGCGGCCGCATGCGGCCCTGCACTGGTGGACGAATGGGACGGCGCAGAGCGCGCGGTCGATTACTTCGACGTGAAGGGTGATCTCGAGGCGCTCGCGGCTCCGCTCGAGCTGCGTTTCGAGCCGGCAGAGCATCCCGCGCTCCACCCCCACCGGTCATCGCGGGTGACGGTCGCCGGAAACGTGGCGGGATGGCTCGGCGAGCTGCACCCCCGGTGGCAGCGCAAGTACGCGCTCCCGCATCCGGCGGTCCTGTTCGAGATGGACGCGGAGCGGCTGCTCGAGGTTGCTGCGCCGCAACCCAAAATTCCCTCGCGCTACCCCCCGGTCGTACGGGATATCGCCCTGCTCTTCCCGCAGGAGGTCCTGGTCCAGGCTGTTTTCGACGCCATCCAGGCCGAAAAGCCGGCCATAGTGCAGGACGTCAGGCTATTCAGTCTTTACCGCGGTGCGGGGCTCCCGGCCGACAGAAAAAGCCTTGCGTTCCGGGTAGTTATGCAACATACTGAAAGGACCCTAACGGATGCGGAAGCAGATGCTGCCCGGGATGCGCTGGTCGCTCTGCTTGGAAAAAAATTCTCTGCAAAATTAAGAACATCCTAAATGGGCGAGCAAGAAAAGCTAGGGGAATCAGGGGAGTCCGTGATGACGCTGACGAAGGCCGAACTCGCTGACCTATTGTTCGAGAAGGTCGGGCTGAATAAGCGCGAGGCCAAGGACATGGTCGAGGCCTTCTTCGAAGAAATTCGCGGTGCGCTCGAGCGCGGCGAAAGCGTCAAGCTGTCCGGTTTCGGCAACTTCCAGCTGCGCGACAAGCCGCAGCGCCCCGGCCGCAATCCCAAGACCGGCGAGGAGATCCCGATCAGCGCACGGCGCGTCGTGACCTTTCATGCCAGCCAGAAGCTGAAGGCAATGGTCGAGAAGGCGCGCCATGGAGCCAAGCCGCAGGAAAGCTGAACTCCCGCCGATCCCGGCGAAGCGCTACTTCACCATCGGTGAAGTGAGCGACCTGTGCGGGGTGAAGCCGCACGTCCTTCGCTACTGGGAGCAGGAATTCACGCAGCTCAAGCCGGTCAAGCGGCGCGGCAACCGGCGGTATTACCAGCATCATGAAGTCCTGCTGATCCGCCGCATCCGCGAGTTGCTCTACGAGGAAGGCTTCACCATCAGCGGCGCGCGCAACCGCCTCGACCACTCGATTGCGCAGCTGCCCGAGGAAAAGAGCGAAGCCCCCGCGCGCAGCGTCCGCACGGCGCAGGCGAACGGCCTCGACCTGTCGGCGATCAAGCGCGAGCTGCGGGATATAATTCTGACTCTCGGGGCGTAGCGCAGCCTGGTAGCGTACCTGCATGGGGTGCAGGTGGTCGCGAGTTCAAATCTCGCCGCCCCGACCAATCCTTAGATGATCGCTCTGCTCGAAGCGCGCGCCGCAGGCCTTCTCGCGCGGCCGCACTGGCTGCGCAACATCGTCTCCGGGATGGTCGTCGGCGTCGTCGCGCTGCCGCTGGCGATGGCCTTCGCCATCGCCTCCGGCGCCAAGCCCGAGCAGGGCCTCTACACCGCGATCGTCGCCGGCTTCCTGGTTGCCGCGCTCGGCGGCAGCCGCGTGCAGATCGCCGGGCCGACCGGCGCCTTCATCGTCATCCTCGCCAGCATCACCGCGAAGCACGGCGTCGACGGCCTGCAGATCGCCACCATGATGGCGGGCGTGATGCTCCTGCTGCTCGGTACGGCGCGCCTCGGCGTGCTGCTCAAGTTCATTCCGGACCCGGTGATCGTCGGCTTCACCGCCGGCATCGGCATCATCATCTTCGTCGGGCAGTGGCAGTACTTCCTCGGCCTGCCGCCGGTCGCCGCCGAGCATTTCCACGACAAGCTGTGGCTGCTGCTGCGGGCGCTGCCCGGGCTGCACCCGGCGACCAGCGTGCTCGCCACGCTATCGCTCCTGCTGGTCATCTACGCGCCGCGGCTGCCCGGCATGGCGCGCGTGCCCGGGCCGCTGGTCGCGCTGGTCGCGGCCACCGCCGCGCAGGCGTACTTCCGCTTCGACGGCGTGGCGAGCATTGGCTCGGCGTTCGGCGGCATCCCGCAGGGGCTGCCGAGGCTGCAGGTGCCGCACGTCACCGCTTCGCGGGTAATCGAGCTGCTTGGGCCGGCCTTCGCCATTGCCATGCTCGGCGCGATCGAGTCGCTGCTTTCGGCGGTCGTCGCCGACGGCATGGCCGGCACGCGCCACAACTCGAACCAGGAGCTCGTAGGGCAGGGCATCGCCAACATCGCAGCACCGCTCTTCGGTGGCTTCGCCGCGACCGGCGCCATTGCCCGCACCGCCACCAACATTCGCAACGGCGGCACCAGCCCGCTGTCGGGCATGGTGCACGCCGTCACGCTCCTCCTGATCGTCCTCTGCCTCGCCCCGCTCGCGGTGCACATCCCGCTCGCGGTGCTGGCCGCGATCCTCTTCGTCGTGGCCTGGAACATGAGCGCGGCGGGCCACGTGCTGAAGATGATCCGGCGCGCGCCGCGCGCCGACGTAGTCATCCTGCTCGTCACGCTCGGCCTCACCGTCTTCGCCGACCTGGTGGTGGCGGTGAACATCGGCGTGCTGCTCGCCATGCTGCAGCTCCTGCGGCGCATGGCTTCGAGCGTGGAGGTGCGGCAGGCGACCGAGCGCGAGATTGGCGAGGAGTTCGCGCACCTCGGCGTGAACGCGCTGCCGGCGGGCGTGCTGGTCTACAGCGTCGAGGGACCGCTGTTCTTCGGCGCGGTCGACGCCTTCGAGCGCGCGCTCGCCGAGACGCACACCGACCCGCGCGTGCTGATCATCCGCTTCGGTTGGGTGCCGTTTATCGACATCACCGGCCTGCAGTGCCTCGAGGAGGCGATCGTCGACCTGAAAAAGCGCGGCGTGCGCGTGATGATCGCCGGGGCGAACGAGCGGGTGCACGGCAAGCTCGAGCGGGCCGGGGTGGCGGAGCTGGTCGGCGCCGGCAACTACTTCCGTCAATTTACGCAGGCGCTGGCGGAGGCGGCCGCGCAAGCCAAGTAGAATCGTCTCAGTGCGCATCCTGGTTTCCAACGATGACGGCTACTTCGCGCCCGGCATCACGGCGCTCGCCGAGGCGCTGAAGAAGCTGGGCGAGGTGACCGTGGTGGCGCCCGAGCGCGACCGTTCCGGCGCCTCGAACTCCCTCACGCTCGACCGGCCGCTCACCGTGCGGCGCGCGGCCAACGGCTTCTTCTACGTGAACGGCACCCCGACCGACTGCGTGCATATCGCGATCACCGGGCTGCTCGACTTCACGCCCGACGTCATCGTCTCGGGCATCAATCTCGGCGCCAACATGGGCGACGACACCATCTACTCGGGCACCGTGGCGGCGGCGACCGAGGGCTACCAGCTCGGCATCCCGTCGCTCGCCGTCTCGCTCACCAGCAAGGAAGGCAAGCACTTCGACAGCGCGGTCGGCGTCGCCCTCGAGCTGGTCGAGCGCTTCCGCCGCTCGCCGCCCAAGGAGCCGGTCCTCTTCAACGTCAACGTGCCCGACATACCGCCGGCCGAGCTGCAGGGCATCGAAGTGACGCGCCTGGGCAAGCGCCACAAGGCCGAGCCGGTGGTGAAGCTGCAGACCCCGCGCGGCGAGACCGCCTACTGGATCGGGCCGGCGGGCGGAGCGGCCGACTGCGGCCCCGGCACCGATTTCCACGCCGTGGGAAGCGGACGGGTCTCGGTAACGCCGCTGCGCATGGACCTCACCCACAATGCCCAGTTCCCGCTCGCCAAGGAGTGGCTGGCGAAGTGAAGGACACCACCGGCATCGGCATGACTTCGCAGCGCACCCGCGCGCGGATGGTCGAGCGGCTGCGCGAGAACGGTATCCGCGACGAGCGCGTGCTGCGCTCGCTCGCCACCGTGCCGCGCCACCTTTTCGTCGAGGAGGCGCTGGCGAGCCGCGCCTACGAGGACACCGCGCTGCCGATCGGCTTCGCGCAGACCATCTCGCAGCCCTACGTCGTGGCGCGCATGATCGAAGTCCTGGTGCAGGACCGAGAGCCGAAAAAAGTGCTCGAAGTCGGCACCGGCTGCGGCTACCAGGCGGCGGTGCTGGCGCACCTCTTCGCGGAGGCCTACTCGATCGAGCGCATCAAGGGCCTGCACGAGAAGGCGCGCGCCAACCTGCTCGGGCTGAAGCTCACCAACCTGCGCCTGGTCCACGGCGACGGCTATGCCGGGCTGGAAAAGGCCGCGCCCTTCCAGGCGATCGTGGTGGCCGCCGCCGCCCCCGAGGTGCCCGAGGCGCTGTTACGGCAACTCGCCCCCGGTGGCAGAATGGTGCTTCCGGTGCGTGGCGGCGCCAACGGCGCGCAGCGCCTGGTGCTCGTTGAACGCAGCGGGCGCGGTTTCGTGGAAAAAGAGCTCGACACGGTGAAATTCGTGCCGATGGAGGCGGGCAAGGCGTGAACAGGATCGGCCTCGTCATGATCATCGCGCTCGGAGCGGCGTCGTGCTCGACGTATCGGGGACCGGCGCCGGTCGAGGACCGCGCGCGCGCGGCGAAGGGCACCGGCGCCAAGCCGGCGGCCGCCGCGGCAGCCAGGCCGGCAGCGGCGAGCGACGGCTTCTACACGGTCAAGCAGGGCGACACGCTTTACAGCATCGCGCTCGACAACGGTAGCGACTACCGCGAGATCGCGCAATGGAACGGCCTCGACGATCCGACCAAGATCCGCGTCGGCCAGGTGCTGCGCGTGAAGCCGCCCGAGGAGAAAACCGGCGTGGTGGTGAGCGCGGCGAAGGGCTCCGGGCAGGTTGAGTCGCACTCGCTCGGCTCGGCGCCCGCCGCGGCGGCAGCAGCAGCGCCAGCCGCGGCCGCGGCGAATCCTGCGGCGCGCGAGGAGCCGAAGGGCGACGCCGAGGGCGCGGACTTCATCTGGCCGGTCAAGGGCAAGGTGATCGCCGGTTTCGCCGAGCCGCGCAGCAAGGGCATCGACATCGAAGGCAAGATGGGCGACCCGGTGGTCGCGGCTGCCGCCGGGCGCGTCACCTACATCGGCTCGGGCATCCCCGGCCTCGGCAAGCTGGTCGTCATCAAGCACGAAAACGGTTTCATCACCGTCTACGCGCACAACAAGGACATTCTGGTGAAGGAGCAGCAGGCGGTGAAGCGCGGGCAGAAGATCGCCGAGCTCGGCAACACCGACGCCGACCGGCCGATGCTGCACTTCCAGATCCGCAAGGGCTCGGCCGCGGTCGACCCGATGAAGTACCTGCCAGGCTCCTGATCCGCTACTGAGTCTTCTTCAGGGCCGCCGCGAGCTCGGCCACCGCGGTGGCATACAGCGCGCTGCGGTTGTAGCGCGTCAGCACGTAGAAATTCTGCAGCCCGACGCGGTACTCGCTCGGCTTGTCCGGCGTCGCCAGCTCCACCAGCACGCCGGGCGAAGCGTCGAGCGCCGCCGGAGCGTCGAAGCGCACGCCAGCGCGCCGCAGGTCGGCGAGCGGCGCGCGTGGCTCGAACCGTCCGTCCGCATACGGCTGCCACGCCTCGCCCTCGGGCCGGGCCGGGAACATCACGGCCTGGCCCGGCTGCCAGCCGTGCTGCTTGAGGAAGTTGGCGACGCTGCCGATGGCGTCGGCGGCGTTCTTGCGCAGGTCGACCGAGCCGTCGTGGTCGAAGTCGACCGCGTAGCGTCGCTGGCTGCCGGGCATGAACTGCGGGATGCCGATGGCGCCGGCGTAAGAGCCCCGCACCGAGAACACGTCGAAGCCCAGGTCGCGCGCGAGCAGCAGGTACTGCTCGAGCTCGCTGCGGAAGTACGCCGCGCGCGGCGGGTAGTCGAAGGCGAGGGTGCTTAGCGCGTCGACGACGCGGTAGCGGCCCATGTTGCGGCCGTAGAAGGTCTCGATGCCGATGATGGCGAGCACATACTCCTGCCCGACGCCGTACTCGCGCTCGGCGCGCTCGAGCAGCGCGCGATGGGTGGCGCGGAACTCGACGCCGGCCGCGATGCGCTTCTCGGTGAGGAACAGGTCGCGATAGTCCTGCCACGACGGCGGCCGTTCGGGTGGCCGGATGAACTGCAGCACCGGGTCTTCGCGCTTGACGCGCGAGAACAGGTAAGCCAGCTCGCGCTCGACGAAGCCATGGCGCTGCACCATGTCGCGGATGAAGGCCCTTACCTCGGGGCGTTTGGCGTAGGAAGGCGCGGGCGGCGCGGGCGGCGCCGCCACGGCGGGGAGAGTCAATAGCAGGAGCAGGACGAGAAGGCGTCTCATGCGAGCCGCAGCTCGCGCACCATGCGCCGCAGCCGCGCGACGCCGGTGCGCGAGGCGTGGGGGCCGTAGCGCAGGCGGATGTACTGCGCGCCGATGCGCAGGATGGCCCTGCGAGAGGCGGGCAGCGCCCGGGCGGCGCGGGAGGCGTAGTCGCGCGGGCCCTCGTAGCTCGCCCGCTCGACGCCGCGCGTCGCGAGCTTGCGGCAGAACGCGCGCCAGGCGCGCTGCACCGGATCGGGCCGCGCGAGGCGGCCGAGCGACCAGGCGAGCAGGACCAGCGTCATCGCGCCAAGCACGGTGAACAGCGCCGCGGTGAGGCTGCGCCAGTCGGCGTCGCGCATGCCGACCAGGTTCATCAGGTCGCGCTGGCGCTCGGGGTTGTAGCCGAGCACCCAGACGTTCCACTGGTGCGCGAGCGCCTCCCAGCGGTCGCGCATGCCGCGCAGCCATTCGAGCTCCTCGCGCATCATCAGCGGCAGCGCGGTGGTCTGCGGCACGACGCGCGCGAGGCCCGTCTCGATGCGCCCGGGCACCGCCGCCGCCGTCGGGTCGACGCGCACCCAGCCGCGCCCGGCGAGGAACACCTCGGCCCAGGCGTGCGCGTCGGACTGGCGCACGGTGATGATCTGGTCGACCGAGTTCAGCTCGCCGCCCTGGTAGCCCGTCACCACGCGCGCCGGCAGCCCCGCGGCGCGCATGAGGAAGACGAAAGCGGAGGAGAAGTGCTCGCAGAAGCCCTCCTTGGTCGTGAACAGGAAGTCGTCCACCGGGCTCGCGCCAAGCAGCGACGGCTCGAGGGTGTAGACGTAGCGGCCCTGGCGCAGGAAGGCGATGGCGCGCGACACGATCTCGGCGTCGCTGGCCGACGCCGCCCGCCAGTCCGCGGCGAGCGCGCTCGCGCGGGGGTTCGAGCCCTGTGGCAGACGCCGGGCGCGGGCGAGCAGGCGCGGATCCTCCTCGGTGCCGCGCGTCGCGCCGACCGCGGAGCTCGCTTCGTAGCGCAGCCGCGAGCGCACCGGCACGAGCGCGAAGAGCTGGCCGTCGGGCGTCGCGCGCGCCCGCTCGGGCACGCTCGCCGCGCTCTCGATCGCGAACAGCCACGGCCGGTTGTGCGCCTCGAGCACGATGTCGTAGCGGTACAGCCGGCCGCCGCTCGGCGGCACGAAGTTGACCAGCGCCGTCGGCATCATGGTCCAGGTGCGGCCGTCGAAGTCCCACAGCACCGGGCCGCGCCAGTAGCGCTGCGCGTGCGGCGGCGGCTCGCCGTCGAACTCGGCGCGGAAGGCGATGGCGTCGGACTGCGCGAGGCTCGCCAGGTTGCCCGGCGTCATGGTGTCGGAGAGGCCGGTCATGCCGCTGTAGGCGTCCTGCGGCAGGCCCCAGAGCGGGCCTTGCACCCGCGGGAAGAGCAGGAACAGCACGAGCGCGGCCGGCGCCGCGTGCGCAAGCAGCAGCCCCGCGCTGCGCGCATTGGCGCGCAGGCTGCGCTGTGGCGCGCTGAAGCCGACCAGGGTGATGGTGAGCGCGAGGAGCGCCGCGGCCATCAGCACCGCGGTCGGGATCGACTGCGTATAGAGGAAGTTCGTGATGATCAGGAAAAAGCCGAGGAACGCCGCCATCGCCGCGTCGCGGTGCGTGCGCGTCTCGAGCAGCTTGAGACCCGAGAACACCACCAGCAGAATGATGCCGGGCTGCCGACCGAACAGCGTGCGGTACTCGACCCAGATGCCGAGCATCGCCACCGCGGCGGCGCCGAGCACCAGCCAGCGCGGAGGCAGCGGCGCGCGGTTGAGCGTGTACCAGAAGCGCCAGGCGAAGAGGCACAGCGTCAGGAGCATCAGCCACCCGGGCGCGCGCAGCCCATGCGGCGCGGCGACGAGGAGAAGCGAACCGGTGAGCCACGCCAGCTCGCGCACGCCGACGCTGCGGGCGTCGGGCGCGAGCGGATGCGGCAGCGCGGTCGTCACCGGGGCGCCTCGTAGAGCGCGAGCGCCTGCAGCGCCGTCGCGCGATGGCTGTCGCCGCGGCCGGGCGCGATCTCGGCTCCGGGCAGGCGCAGCCCATAGTTCGCGCCGCGGCGCTCGGCGGCGAGGACCCAGCCGGCGAGGATCGACAGCCGCTGCTCGACGCCGAGCCCCGGCGGCAGCAGGCGCCAGTCGAGCCACAGCTCGGCGGCCGCTTCCCCGGTGAACTGCTTGGTGAGAAGCTCGTGGCTTCGCGCGGCGGCCTTCCAGGCCACATGGCGCGGCGAGTCGGCCGGCTGGTAGTTGCGCAGGCCGGCGAAATCGTCGTTGCCGGGCGTGGGCGAGCGCTGGCCGCCGGCTTCGGCTTCGGCGCTCGGCGCCGGCAGCGGCGAGCGCTCGGGCTTCGGATAGACCAGGCAGCGCGCGTCGGGCTCGACGTAGCTCCAGGCGCGGAACAGGCCGAGCGGGAAACGCGTCTCGAGCATCACGCGGCCGAGCGGCAGCCAGCCGCGGCTTGCCGCCGGCACGCCGAGCACCACCTCGGCGGCGCCGCCCGCGGGCACGTCGACCACCATCTGGCTGCCCGAGCGGACATGGCGCGCGAGGATCGCCGGCCGGTCGTGCGCGGCGCGGCCGTCGAGGTAGAGGCGGAACTGCGCGGCCTCGCCGGCGAACACCGGCTCGGCGCGCCCCGCGCTTACGGCGATGCGCGCGAGGTTGCGCGCGGTGTGCACCATGCCGACCAGGCCGAGCCCGCCGAGCAGGAAGGTGAGCGCGAAGCCCAGTGCGATGGCGTAGTTGATCGAGCCGACGAGAAGCAGCATGAGCATGGCGCCGAACATCCAGCCCAGTCGCGCCGGCACGATGTAGACGCGCCGGTGCACGAGCACCACCACGCCGGCCTCGGGCGGCGTGAAGCCGTAGATCCAGTTGGCGAGCTTGGGCCGGCGCTCGAGCAGGGCGCCGATCACGCGGTGGGCCCGCTGTACTTCCAGGTGATCTTCCACGCCTTCAGCACGGCGCGAGGATATTGCGAGGCGCCGAGGCTGCCGTTGTAGCGGCCGAACGCGCGGAAGTAGTCGCCGTTTTCCTGGTCGATGTAGAGCCGCAGGATCGCGCAGCCGTAGGCGAGGTTGGTGCGCATGTGGAAGAGATTGTGCTGCGACTGGCCGATCTGCTTCACCCAGAACGGCATCACCTGCATGTAGCCGCGCGCGCCCGCCCTCGACACCGCGTATTTGCGGAAAGCGCTTTCCACCTCGATTACGCCGAGCACGAGCTGCGGGTCGAGGCCCGCGCGCGTCGCCTCATACTGCACCGTTCGCAGCAGCTCCAGGCGCTGCTTGCGGTCGGGCATGCGTCCGGCGAGGCGCTGGTCCATCGCCTCCAGCCAGCGCGCGCCGTCGTCTGCCGAGCGGAAGTGCAGGTTCGGCGCCGCCTTGTCGGCGATCTGCGTCGACAGGCGCTGCCGCACGCTGTCGGCGAGCGGCTCGTACACCTGGGTGCCCGCCAGCGCCTGCAGCGGCAGCCACGCGACGAGGGCGAGCAGAAGCTTCATCAGCCTTTCAGCTGTTCGCGCACCAGCGCGGCGGCGCCAGCGAGCGGCACGTCGCGCGGCTTCTCGTCGCGCCGGCCCTTGTATTCGGCGTTGCCGGCGGCGAGGCCGCGCTCGCCGATGACGACGCGGTGCGGCACACCGATCAGGTCCATGTCAGCGAACAACACGCCTGGGCGCTCCTCGCGGTCGTCGAGCAGCACGTCGACGCCGGCGCCGGCGAGCTCGGCGTACAGCTTGTCGGCCGCCTCGCGCACCGCCGCGCTCTTCGCATAGCCGATCGGCACGATGCATACCTCGAACGGCGCGATCGGGGCGGGAAAGACGATGCCGGCCTGGTCGTGGCCCTGCTCGATGGCGGCGCCGACGATGCGCGTCACGCCGATGCCGTAGCAGCCCATCTCGAAGAGCTGCGGCTTGCCGGCGGCGTCGAGGAAGGTGGCTTTCATGGCGGCCGAATACTTGGTGCGGAGCTGGAAGATGTGGCCGACCTCGATGCCGCGCACGATTTCCAGGGATCCTTTGCCATCCGGCGAAGCATCCCCTTCTATCACGTTGCGGATGTCGGCCACCTCGGGCTCGGGCAGATCGCGGCCCCAGTTCACCCCGGCGAGGTGGAAGTCCGGTTCGTTGGCGCCGCACACGAAGTCGCTCATCCCGGCGACGGTGCGGTCCGCGACGATCTTCACGCCCTTCAGCCCGACCGGACCAAGGTAGCCGGCGGGGGAGTTGAAGCGCGCGCGGATCTCGCCCTCGGTTGCGAAGCGGAACTTCGCCAGTCCGGGGATCTTGTTGACCTTGATCTCGTTCAGCTGATGGTCGCCGCGGACCAGCAGCAGGCAGAGGTGCGCTTCTTTCTCGCCGTCGACGGCGAGCACGACCGACTTCACCGTGCGCTGCAGCGGCAGCTTGAGGAGTTCGGCCACTTCCTCGCAGGTCTTCTTTCCCGGAGTGGGGACTTTCTTCATCGGCTCGGCTGCTGGCTTTCGTTTTTCTTTTGGAGAGACAGCTTCGGCCAGCTCCACGTTCGCCGCGTAGTCCGACTCCGGCGAGAAGGCGATCGCGTCCTCGCCCGAGTCGGCGAGGACGTGGAACTCGTGCGAGCCGGTGCCGCCGATGGCGCCGGGGTCGGCCGCCACCGCACGGAACTTGAGGCCGAGCCGGGTGAAGATGCGCGTGTAGGTGTCGTGCATCACGCCGTATTCGCGCTGCAGGTCCTCGTAGCTGGCATGGAAGGAGTAGCCGTCCTTCATCACGAACTCGCGCCCCCGCATCACGCCGAAGCGCGGCCGGCGCTCGTCGCGGAACTTGGTCTGGATCTGGTAGAAGTGCGCCGGCAGCCGGCGGTAGCTCTTCAGCTCCGCGCGCGCGAGGTCGGTGATCGCTTCCTCCGAGGTCGGCTGGAGGACGAAGTCGCGCTCATGGCGGTCCTTGAAGCGCAGGAGCTCCGGCCCGTAGGCCTGCCAGCGGCCCGATTCTTGCCACAGCTCGGCGGGCTGGACCACCGGCATGGCGAGCTCGACCGCGCCTGAACGGGTCATCTCCTCGCGCACCACCGCCTCCACCTTGCGCACCACCCGCAGGCCGAGCGGCAGCCAGGTATAGACGCCGGCGGCGAGCCGGCGGATGAGGCCCGCGCGCAGCATCAGGCGATGGCTCGCGATCTCAGCTTCCGCCGGTACTTCCTTCTGCGTCGAGATAAAGAACTTCGAAGTTCTCATGGGGCGCGCGCCGCCATTGTCAGGCGCGTGGCGCTGTGGAAAAATCGTAGCGCATTCTAACCTTGCCCGTGAGGCGCGCCGCGTGATCGACAAGGAAGGCTACCGTGCGAACGTCGGCATCATCCTCGCCAACCAGCGCGACGAGGTATTCTGGGGCAAGCGCGTCAACCAGCACGCCTGGCAGTTTCCGCAGGGCGGCATCCAGCAGGGCGAGACGCCCCAGGAGGCGATGTACCGCGAGCTCGAGGAGGAGGTCGGGCTGCAGGGCTGCCACGTCCACGTCCTCGGCCGCACCCGCGACTGGCTGCGCTACGAGGTACCCGAGCGCTGGGCGCGGCGCCGCGAGGGCGGCGCCGCCTGCTACCGCGGCCAGAAGCAGATCTGGTTCCTGCTGCGCCTGGTCGGGCGCGACTGCGACGTCAAGCTGCGGGCGAGCCGGCACCCCGAGTTCGACGCCTGGCGCTGGAACGACTACTGGGTGCCGCTCGACTGCGTGATCGAGTTCAAGCGCGACGTCTACCGCCAGGCGCTGCTCGAGCTGCACCGCTTCCTGCAGGAAGACAGCCGCGCCCGGCTGCGCGCCGAAAGCCACCCGGCGGCTAACAGCTGAGCGAACCATGATCAAGCGCGAAGAGCTGCTTTCGCTGGAAGCCTACGCCCGCAGCCGCAACGACTTCCGGACGCAGGTCATCGCCCACAAGAAGCTGCGCACCGTGCACCTCGGCGAGCACCTGACGCTGCAGTTCGAGGACGCGCTGCTGATCCGCTACCAGATCCAGGAGATGCTGCGCATCGAGCGCATCTTCGAGGAGGAAGGGATCCAGGGCGAGCTCGACGCCTATAATCCGCTGGTGCCCGACGGCGGCAACTGGAAGGCCAGCATGTTCATCGAATACCCCGACGCGGACGAGCGCCGGCGCATGCTCGGCCGACTCAAGGGCGTCGAGCGGCGCGTCTGGGTGCAGGTCGGCGATGCCGCGCGGGTCAACGCCATTGCCGACGAGGACCTCGAGCGCGAAAACGACGAAAAGACCTCGGCGGTGCACTTTCTGCGGTTCGAGCTCGACCCGGCGATGCGCGCCGAGCTGCGTCGCGGTGCGGCGCTGAAGATCGGCGTCGACCACCCGGAATACCAGGTCGCCGTCACGGTGTCCCCGGACGCGCGCGCCTCGCTCGCGAGCGACCTGCAATGAGGCTCACCGCCGCCGTCGCGGCCGTGGCGCTCGCCGCGGCCTGCTCGAGCGGCGGCTCGCACCAGCCGGTGAGCGACTGGGAGAAACAGCACCCCGAGCTGCTCGCCTCGACGGAGACGCGCAGCGAGGCGCCCGTGCCGCCGGCTTTTCCGCGGCCCGAGAACCTGATCGAGTTCTACGTCAGCGCGAATGCCAGCTTCCGCTACTTCATCGACGCCAGCACCTTGCAGTCGCTCTATAACCAGCGGGAAGTGCGCTACGTGCTTCTCGCGCGCAGCCCGAGCGGAGTGGACAACGTCAGCTTCGAGGGCATCCGTTGCCCGGACATGTACCGCGTCTATGCAATTCGCGGCGCGCGCGGCAACTGGATTCAGCGCTCGACCGACTGGCAGCCGACCGTGCGCCGGAGCGACCTCGGCGTTCCCTCCACCCTGGCGCGGCAGTTCTTCTGCCCCCACAGCGATGTCATCCAGAGCGCCGCCGAAGGGGTCGACGCGCTCAGGCGCGGCGCGCACCCGGGGGTCTACGTCGAGCAGAGGAACATGGGCGAGTGAGCGCTAGAGCAGCACTAGGTTGTCTCTGTGGATGAGCTCCGGCTCGTCCACGTAGCCTAATACCGATTCGATCTCGCTCGAGGGGCGTCGCATGATGCGCCGCGTCTCTTCTGCCGAGTAGTTGATGAGGCCGCGCGCGAGCTCGCGCCCTTCGGCGTCCAGCACGCCGACCACCGCGCCGCGCTCGAATTCGCCCGTCACCTTCACCACGCCGATCGGCAGCAGGCTCTTGCCGTCGCGGGCGAGCGCCTTCACCGCGCCCGCGTCGAGGGTCACCTGCCCGGTCACCGTGACATGGTCGGCGAGCCACTGCTTGCGCGCGGCGAGCGGCACCGTCTGCGCGGTGAACAGCGTGCCGACCGCCTCGCCGCGGGCGAGCCGCACCAGCACGTCGGGCTCACGGCCGGAGGCGATCACGGTCTGCGCGCCGCTGCGCGCGGCGCGCTTCGCCGCTAGCACCTTGGTCAGCATGCCGCCCTTCGCCAGCTCGGAGCCGACGCCGCCCGCCATCGCCTCGAGCCCAGGGTGGCTGGCCTCGATGGTGCGGATGAACTTGGCGCCCGGATGCTTGCGCGGGTCGGCATCGTAGAGGCCGGCCTGGTCGGTGAGGATCACCAGTGCGTCCGCCTCGACGAGGTTGGTGACCAGCGCGCCGAGCGTGTCGTTGTCGCCGAGCTTGATCTCGTCGGTCACCACCGTATCGTTCTCGTTGATCACCGGGATCACGCCGAGCTCGAGCAGCGTGCGCAGCGTCGAGCGCGCGTTCAGGTAGCGCTGCCGGTCCGCCATGTCGGCGTGCGTGAGCAGGATCTGCGCGGTGCGCAGGCCGTGCTCGCGAAAGCACGACTCGTAGCACTGCACGAGGCCCATCTGGCCGACGGCGGCCGCGGCCTGCAGCTCGTGCATGCTGTGCGGCCGCTTCGCCCAGCCGAGCCGGTGCATGCCCTCGACGATCGCGCCGCTCGAGACCAGGAGCACGCTGCGGCCCGCCTTGCGCAGCTCGGCGACCTCCTTGGCCCAGCGCGCGATGGCGGCCACGTCGACGCCGCGCCCTTCGTTGGTGACCAGCGAGGAGCCGACCTTCACCACCAGGGTTTGCGCACCCGCCAGGCTCATCGCGAGGCTCCCCGGAACTCCTGCGCCACCGCTTTCATCACCGCGTCGCAGCCCTTGCCGGCGATCGCCGAGACCTTGAACCACGGCCGCTTCCAGCGCAGCGCGCGCACCATGGCGGCGATCCGCTCGTCGGCGTCGGGCGCGAGGTCGGCCTTGTTGAAGACCAGCCAGCGCGGCTTGCGCGCAAGCTTCTCGTCGTACTTCTTCAGCTCCGCGGCGATCGCTTTGGCGTCCCGCACCGGGTCGGCCTCCGGGTCGAAAGGGGCGATGTCGATGATATGCAGCAGCACGCGCGTGCGCGAGAGGTGGCGCAGGAACTGGTGGCCGAGGCCGGCCCCTTCCGCGGCGCCTTCGATGAGGCCCGGGATGTCGGCGATGACGAAGCTCGCCTCGCCGACCCGCACCATGCCGAGGGAGGGCGCGAGGGTGGTGAACGGATAGTCGGCGACCTTCGGCCGCGCCGCCGAGACGGCGCGGATGAAGGTGGACTTGCCGGCGTTCGGCAGGCCGAGCAGGCCGACGTCGGCGAGCACCCGCAGCTCGAGCGCCAGGGCGCGCCGCTCGCCCGGCTCGCCGCGCGTGAACTGGCGCGGCGCGCGGTTCACGCTCGAGCGGAAGTGCAGGTTGCCGAGGCCGCCCCGCCCGCCGCGCGCGAGGAGGGCGCGCTCGCCGTCCACCGCCAGATCGGCCGCCACCTCGCCCGACTCGGCGTCGCGGACCACCGTGCCGACCGGCATGCGCAGGACCACGTCCTCGCCCGAGCGGCCGTTGCAGTCGCCGCCCATGCCCCGCTCGCCGGCGTCGGCGCGGTGCAGCCGCGCGAAGTGGTAGTCGACGAGCGTGTTGACGTTACGGTCGGCGCACGCCCAGACGCTGCCGCCGCGCCCGCCGTCGCCGCCGTCCGGGCCGCCCTTCGGCACGTATTTCTCGCGGCGAAAGCTGGCTGAGCCGTCGCCGCCCTTGCCGGCGTGCACCTCGATCTTCGCTTCGTCGATGAATTTCATGGGCCTGGGAAAGAAAAAGGCCCTGGCGTTTCCGACAGGGCCTTTGACTTGTCGTTAGCTCCGGCTTACGCCGGCGTGATGTTTACGGTCTTGCGCGATTTCTCGCCCTTGACGGCATACTCGACCTGGCCGGCGACCCGCGCGAACAGCGTGTGGTCCTTGCCCATGCCGACGTTCATGCCGGGATGGACCACGGTGCCGCGCTGGCGCACGAGAATCTGGCCGGCATTGACGCGCTCGCCGCCGTAGACCTTGACGCCGAGGCGCTTCGACTTCGAGTCGCGCCCGTTGCGCGAGCTGCCGCCTGCTTTCTTGTGTGCCATGTCCTTACCCCGTCCCTCTAGCCTTGCACGATATCGTCGATGCGGACCTCGGTGTAGTTCTGCCGATGGCCCTGCGATTTCTGGTAGTGCTTGCGGCGGCGCATCTTGAAGATCTTCACCTTCTCGCCGCGGCCGTGCGACACGACGGTCGCTTTGACCTTCGCACCCGAGACGAGCGGTGCGCCGACCTTGACGGTGTCGCCGCCGCCGACCAGCAGAACTTCGTCGAACGATACCGCCGCGCCGACATCAGCCATGAGCGACTCGACTCGCACCTGCGCGCCGGACTCGACACGGTACTGCTTGCCGCCTGTCTTGATCACTGCGTACATGGGAATTGCTCTTACAATCGAAAGGGGCGGAATTATAAAGGAATCATGAGTTTCCTGTCTATGCTGGCGCCGGTCGCGGACGACGTGGAGCGCGTCGACGCGCTCATCCGCCAGCGCCTTGCTTCCGACGTGCCTTTGGTGAGCCAGGTGGCCGAATACATCGTGGCCTCGGGCGGCAAGCGGCTGCGGCCGGCGCTGGTGCTGCTTGCCTGCGGCGCCACCGGCTTCCGCGAGAAATCCGGCGGCGAGACGCGCCTGCAGCTCGCCGCGGTCATCGAGTTCATCCACACCGCCACGCTGCTGCATGACGACGTGGTCGACGAGTCGCCGCTGCGCCGCGGCCGCAGCACCGCCAATGCCGCCTTCGGCAACGCCGCCGCGGTCCTGGTCGGCGATTTTCTCTACTCGCGCGCCTTCCAGATGATGGTCGAGGCCGACAACATGCGCGTGATGCAGGTGCTCGCCGAGGCCACCAACACCATCGCCGGCGGCGAGGTCCTGCAGCTGATGGGCAGCCACGATCCGCAGGTCGACGAGACGCGCTACCTCGAGGTGATCCGGCGCAAGACCGCCAAGCTGTTCGAAGCGGCGGCGCGGCTGGGCGGCGTGCTCGCCCGCTCCGACCCGGCAATCGAGGCCGGGCTCGCCGACTACGGCATGCACGTCGGCACCGCGTTCCAGCTGATCGACGACGTGCTCGACTACTCGGGCGACGCCGCGACCATCGGCAAGGCGCTCGGCGACGACCTCGCCGAGGGCAAGCCGACGCTGCCGCTGATCCGCGTCATGTCCACCGGCCCGCGGGCGCAGGCCGAGCTCGTGCGCCGCGCCATCGTCGAGGGCGGGCGCGAGGCCTTCGGCGGCGTGCTGGAGGCCATCCGCGCCTGCGACGCGCTCGAGTATTCCCGCGCGGCGGCGAGGCGCGAAGCCGAGGCCGCGCAGCGCGCGATCGCCCCGCTTCCGGCGTCGGAATTCAAGACTTCTTTGCTAGAATTGGCGTCCTTTTCCGTGACGCGTAGCAGCTAAGTCGGGGCGTAGCTCAGCCTGGTAGAGTACTGCGTTCGGGACGCAGGTGTCGCTGGTTCAAATCCAGTCGCCCCGACCAATTCCCGCAGAGACTTTCCCGCCGTTTCTCTCGCAAGTTCTCCCGGGGGATAATCGCCCCGATGGGCCGTTTTCTGGTTCTCGTAGCGCTGGTGGTGGCCGCCGTCTGGCTGGTCAAGCGCGCGCTCGCGCGCGCCGAGCAGGGCGAGGTCGCGCAGAAACCGCCGGTCGACGGCGAGCTGGTGAGCTGCGCCCGCTGCGGCGTGCACTTGCCGCGCAGCGAGGCGCGCGCGGCCGGCGGCCGCCTGTATTGCGGCGAAGAGCACGCCCGGCTGGGGTCGGCGGGCAGCTGATGGAAGCCGCCGCCCGCTACCCGGAGCTGATGCTGCGCGTGCCGGAGCGCACGCCCGAGTCGTTCTGGACCTCGCTGCGCTACTTCAATCTCTACCGCATCGCGCTCGCGGCCCTGTTCCTCATCTCGTCGCTGGTCTACCGCGACGCGCTCAACCTCGGGGCGCACTCGATCGGGCTGTTCCGCTACACCGCCGTCGCCTACCTGTTCTTCGCGGTGGCGCTGCATGGCGTGATGCGCAACGTGCGCGGCCATTTCGACCTGCAGCTCTCCGTGCAGACCGGGCTCGACATCCTTGCCATCACGCTGATGATGTACGCGAGCGGCGGCATCCGCAGCGGCCTCGGCGTCATGCTGCTGGTCTCTCTCACCGGGGCTGCGATCATCGCGCCGCGGCGGCTCCTCTACGGCTACGCCGCCATCGTCACCATCGCGCTGCTGCTCGAGCAGGGCTACTGGGTCCTCGACGACGACACGCAGACCTCGGCCAACTTCCTGCAGCCGGCGCTGCTCGCGATCGGCGGCTTCGCCACCGCCGGCGTGACGAGCTGGCTCGCGCAGCGCGTGGCGTCCAACGAGGCGCTGGCGCGCGCGCGGGGCCGCGCCCTCGCTACGCAGACGCGGGTCAACCAGCTGGTGATCGAGGACATGCACGACGGCGTGGTGGTGCTCGACCGCGACGGGCGGGTAGTGCAGCACAATCCGCAGGCGCAGCGCCTGCTCGGCGCGGAGCGTCTGCTCGGCGCCGAGCTCGCCCAGATGCTGCCCGGCTTCGGCGCGGTGTGGCGCGGCTGGCGCTCCGGCGGCGCGGCGGCAGGCGCCGCCGACCTCGAGGCACGCGGCCGCGACCTGCGGCTGCGCCTGCTCGACGCGGCGACCGAGGAGGAATTCTCAGTGCTGTTCATCGAGGACACCACGCGCGAGCGCGACCAGGCGCAGCAGCTCAAGCTCGCCGCGCTCGGCCGCCTCACCGCCAACATCGCGCACGAGATCCGCAACCCGCTCGCCGCCATCAGCCACGCCTCGGAATTGCTCGGCGAGGAGAAGCGCGAAGCGGACCTCGGCCGGCTCACGCGCATCATCCATGACAACACGCGGCGCCTCGAGCGCCTGGTCGCCGACGTGCTGCAGCTCAACCGCCGCGACCGCATTTCGGGCGAGCGCATCTGCCTCGCGCCGTGGCTCGCCGGCTTCGTCGCCGAGTTCGCCGCCAACGAGTCGCTGCCCGCCGACCGCATCGCCCTCGAGGCGCCGGCGCGCGAAGCGTGGATCGAGTTCGACCGCGAGCACCTGCGCCAGGTGGTGTGGAACCTGCTGAAGAACGCGGCGCGCCACGGCCGGCCGGAGCCGCGCAGCGTGCGCCTTTCGATCGGCGCCTTCGCCGACCGCATCGAGCTCTCCGTGTTCGACAACGGCCCCGGCGTGCCCGCCGCCGACCAGGGCCAGCTGTTCGAGCCTTTCTTCACCACCGACAGCAAGGGCACCGGCCTCGGCCTGTACCTCGCGCGCGAGCTGTCCAGCGCCAACCGGGCGATCCTCGAATACGTCGACGATACGCCGGGGGCGCATTTCAGGATCCTTTGCCGGGAGGCGCGACCCTCGTGAAAAGGGCTGAACGACGCTCGGGGGCGCAGCGCGGCGCGCAGGTGCTGGTGGTCGACGACGAGCCCGATATCCGCGAACTGCTCGAGCTGACGCTGGTCAAGATGGGCGTCGGCGTGACCAGCGTCGGCTCGGTGGCCGAGGCGAAGGACCTGCTGAAGAGCGAGCGCTATGCGCTGTGCCTCACCGACATGCGCCTCGCCGACGGCGAGGGCCTCGAGCTGGTGAAGCACATCGCCTCGCTCGGCGCCGACCTGCCGGTGGCGGTGATCACCGCCTATGGCAGCGCGGAGAACGCCGTCGCCGCCCTGAAGGCGGGCGCGTTCGACTACGTCTCCAAGCCGGTCGGCCTCGAGCAGCTGCGCGCCCTCGTCAAGTCGGCCCTGTCGCTGCCCGACCGCGTGATGGCGCCGGCAAAGGGCCAGCAGATGCTCGGCTCGAGCCCGCCGCTCGTGCAGGTGCGCGAGATGATCAACAAGCTCGCGCGCACGCAGGCGCCGGTCTACATCTCGGGCGAGTCGGGAAGCGGCAAGGAGCTCGCTGCGCGGCTGATCCACGACAACGGCGCGCGGCGCGAGCAGCCCTTCGTGCCGGTCAACTGCGGCGCGATCCCCGAGAACCTGATGGAGAGCGAGTTCTTCGGCTACAAGAAGGGCGCCTTCACCGGCGCGGCCGAGGACCGCGACGGCTTCTTCCAGGCGGCGAACGGCGGCACGCTGTTCCTCGACGAGGTCGCCGAGCTGCCGCTGCCGATGCAGGTGAAGCTGCTGCGCACGATCCAGGAGAAGCGGGTGCGCAAGGTCGGCGCCACGCAGGAGGACCCGGTCGACGTGCGCGTGATCTGCGCCACGCACCAGAACCTCGGCGCGCTGGTGGCGGCCGGGCGCTTCCGCCAGGATCTGTTCTACCGCCTCAACGTCATCGAGCTGGTGATGCCGCCCCTGCGCGAGTGCCGCGAGGACATCCCGGAGATCTCCAACGCCATCCTTGCCCGGCTGGGCGCGCAGGCAGGCGGCGTTGCCGCGCGCCTGTCGCGCGAGGCGGGGGCGGCGCTGGCGCGCTACGACTTTCCCGGCAACATCCGCGAGCTCGAGAACATCCTCGAGCGGGCGGTCGCGCTCTCGGGCGCCGACGAAATCGGCGCCGAGGATCTGCGCCTCGCGCCGCCGCAGCTCGACGCCGAGCGCGACAACGCGGCGCCGAAAGGCGAGGCGCTGCCCGATTACCTCGACGGGCTGGAGCGCAAGGCGATCCTCGAAGCGCTCGCCAAGACCGGCTTCAACCGCACCGCCGCCGCCAAGCTGCTCGGCATCACCTTCCGGCAGCTGCGCTACCGCATGCAGCGCCTCGACATAAGGGACGAAAAGGCGCGCGAGGAAAAGCCCGCGGAATGAGGCTCGCCGCCGACGGCTGGCTGGAAGGCGCGCGGCGCGTGCCTTCGCCCAACCGCGACGAGCGGCCGGCCGGCGCCGAGGTCTCGCTTCTTCTCGTCCATGCCATCAGCCTGCCGCCTGGCGAGTACGGCGGCGACGCCATCGAGCGGCTCTTCACCAACCGGCTGGACGCGAAAGCGCATCCTTACTTCGCCGAAATCGCCGGCCTGGAGGTGTCCGCGCACTTCCTGGTGCGGCGCGACGGGGTCCTGGTGCAGTTCGTGCCGGTGCACGCGCGGGCCTGGCATGCCGGCGCCTCGTGCTGGCGCGGCCGCAGCCGCTGCAACGACTTCTCGCTCGGCGTCGAGCTCGAAGGCAGCGACGACGAACCCTTCGAGCCCGCGCAATACGCCCGCCTCAGTGAATTAGTTCACGCGCTGCGCGCGCAGCTGCCGCTGCGTGACGTCGCCGCGCACAGCGAAGTGGCGTCCGGCCGCAAGACCGATCCCGGCCCGCACTTCGACTGGCCGCGTCTCCTCGCCACTCTCGTCTAAGCCGCACTACTAAATATCGGATGTGGCGCGGCCGCCGCGCCCGTCTTGCTTGCCGCGCTGCAGCACACCCCAAGATGTAGGGCTATCCACTACGAAGGACCCGTTATTTAGTAGATGATTTGCGCCGCCGCGCTTGCGCAAAAAATTTTTCGTGTGTAGGCTGCGCTACATCTTGTAGAGAAACAGCGTAGTTGCACTAGATGTCGTAGGTAATAGGTAAGGTCGTCACAGAACCGCAACAACGCGGCGGACGGTCCCGGGAAACGCAGCACGAAACGACGGGAGTAGGACATGCAAATCGCTCAGGAAAACGCCGCCGCAACCTCTGCCCTGGGCGTCACCCTTCCTGAGTCGAGTTCGTCGGGGCGCAGCCCGTACGCCGACTACAAGATCATCCGGCGCAACGGCGCGGTGGTCGGCTTCGAGCCGGCCAAGATCTCGGTGGCGATGACCAAGGCGTTCCTCGCCGTGAACGGCACGCAGGGCGCCGCTTCGGCGCGCATCCGCGACATCGTGTCGGGGCTGACCGAGGCGGTGGTGGGCGCGCTGATCCGGCGCCAGCCCGGCGGCGGCACCTTCCATATAGAAGACATCCAGGACCAGGTCGAGCTGGCGCTGATGCGCTCCGGTGAGCACGACGTGGCCCGCTCCTACGTCCTGTACCGCGAGGAGCGCGCCAAGGCCCGTGCGCAGGAGAAGGCAGGGCGCAAGGTGGAGGGCGGCATCAATGTAGTCGAGAACGGGCAGAGGAAACCGCTCGACCGCGACGCGCTGCAGTACCTGGTCGCCGCGGCCTGCGAGGGCCTGTCCGACGCGAGCCCGCAGGCGATCCTCGAAACCACGCTGCGCGACCTCTACGACGGTGTTCCGATGGACGAGGTGCGCAAGTCCGCGGTGCTCGCGGCGCGCGCGCTGATCGAGAAGGATCCGGCCTACGGCTACGTCACGGCGCGCCTGCTGCTGAACACCATCCGCCTCGAGGTGCTGGGCGACGAGGCGAGCCAGGCTGAGATGGAGACGCGCTACGCGGCCTACTTCCCGCAGTTCATCGAAAAGGGCATCGCCGCCGAGCTGCTCGACCCGGAGCTCGCGCGCTTCGACCTGAAGAAGCTCGGCCAGGCGCTACGCGCACGCCGCGACCTGCAGTTCGGCTACCTCGGCTTGCAGACGCTCTACGACCGCTACTTCCTGCATGTGCAGGGTCGGCGCATCGAGCTGCCGCAAGCGTTCTTCATGCGCGTAGCCATGGGGTTGGCTCTCAAGGAAAAAAATAGGGAACAAAAAGCGATTGCGTTCTACGACGCGCTGTCGACCTTCGATTTCATGAGCTCGACGCCGACGCTGTTCAACGCCGGCACGCAGCGCTCGCAGCTCTCCAGCTGCTACCTGACGACGGTGTCGGACAACCTCGAGGGCATCTACGACGCCATCAAGGAGAACGCGCTGCTCGCCAAGTACGCCGGTGGCCTGGGCAACGACTGGACCCCGGTGCGCGCGCTCGGCTCCCACATCAAGGGCACCAACGGCAAGTCGCAGGGCGTGGTGCCATTCCTCAAGGTGGTGAACGATACCGCCGTGGCGGTGAACCAGGGCGGCAAGCGCAAGGGGGCGGTGTGCTCCTACCTGGAGACGTGGCACCTCGACATCGAGGAGTTCCTCGAGCTGCGCAAGAACACCGGCGACGACCGCCGCCGCACGCACGACATGAACACCGCCAACTGGATTCCTGACCTGTTCATGAAGCGGGTCATGGAAAACGCAGAGTGGACCCTGTTCAGCCCGTCCGACGTGCGCGACCTGCACGACAAGTTCGGCAAGGCCTTCGAGGAAGCTTACCTGCGCCACGAGGACAAGGTGGCGCGCGGCGAGCTCAAGCTGTTCAGGAAAATTCCGGCCATGCAGCTGTGGCGCAAGATGCTGTCGATGCTGTTCGAGACCGGGCATCCGTGGATCACGTTCAAGGATCCCTGCAACCTGAGGAGCCCGCAGCAGCACGTCGGCGTGGTGCACAGCTCCAACCTGTGCACCGAGATCACCCTCAACACCTCGGGCGACGAAATCGCGGTGTGCAACCTGGGCTCGGTGAACCTGGTGGCGCACCTGGCCGACGCCGGCCTCGACTTCGAGAAGCTGAAGGCGACCATCCGCACCGCCATGCGGATGCTCGACAACGTCATCGACATCAACTACTACGCGGTCGAAAAGGCGCGCAACTCCAACCTGCGCCACCGTCCCGTCGGCCTGGGCATCATGGGATTCCAGGACTGCCTGCACAGGCTGCGCATTCCCTACGCCTCCCCGGAGGCCGTCGAGTTCGCCGACCGCTCCATGGAGATGGTCGCCTTCGCCGCCTACTGGGCCTCGACCGAGCTGGCCGAGGAGCGTGGGCGCTATTCGAGCTTCCCGGGGTCGTTGTGGGACCGCGGCGTGCTGCCGCAGGACACGCTCGACCTGCTCGCCGCCGAGCGCGGCGGGTACGTCGAGGTCGACCGCTCCAGCACCCTCGACTGGGACGCGCTGCGCGGCCGGATCAAGAAGCACGGCATGCGCAACTCCAACTGCCTCGCCATCGCGCCGACGGCCACCATCGCCAACATCGTCGGCGTGTCGGCGAGTATCGAGCCCACCTACCAGAACCTGTTCGTCAAGTCGAACCTGTCGGGCGAGTTCACGGTGGCGAACGAGTACCTGGTCGCCGACCTGAAGCAAGCCGGCCTGTGGGACGAGGTGATGATCGCCGACCTGAAGTATTTCGACGGCAACCTCGCGCGCATCGACCGCGCGCCGGCGGCGCTGCGCAAGCTCTACGCCACCGCGTTCGAGGTCGAGCCGAAGTGGCTGGTGGAGGCGGGCGCGCGGCGCCAGAAGTGGATCGACCAGTCGCAGTCGCTCAACATCTACATGGCGGGCGCCTCGGGCAAGAAGCTCGACGAGACCTACAAGCTCGCCTGGATCCGCGGCCTGAAGACGACGTACTACCTGCGCTCGATGGGCGCGACGCACGCCGAGAAATCGACCAGCAAGGCCGGCGCGCTGAACGCCGTGCCGACCGCGGGCGGCGAGCTCTCGGGCAGCGCCGACACCACCGAAGCCGCGTCGGCGGAGCCGAAGTTCTGCGCGATCGACAATCCCGAGTGCGAGGCTTGCCAGTGATTTCCCTGGGCAACCGCAGCTTCTCCGGGCCTTACCTCGCGCCGGTGTGGACGCCGCTGCGGACCGCGGGCCTGTACGCCGTGATGGTGCCCGGCTGGCGGCTGCTGACCTTCCATCCGGTGCACATCGGGCACGCATCGGACCTCGCGTACGCCGGCCTGCTGCGCGGCCACGACCACTACGCCGACTGGCTGTCGCTCGCCGGCACCGAGTGGAACCTGTACGTCGCGGCTTGCGAGATGGCGGGCTCGAGCGAGGCCGACCGCCGCGCCGCCTGCCGCGACCTCGGCAAGATGCAGCAGACCATCACCCTAAGGGGGCCGAGCCATGCTCAGCTTTGAAGAAGAGGCGCCCAAGCTCGGCGCCGTCCCCGGGATGGCGGTGAAGCCGGCCGCGGCGTTCGTGCCGCCCGCCGCCGCCAAGGGAGGCGAACCCCCCCTGCGCCGCGTCAGCGTCGAGGACAAGCAGGTCATCAACTCGAAGGCCGACGTCAACCAGCTGGTGCCGTTCAAGTACAAGTGGGCCTGGGAGAAGTACTTGGCCGCCTGCGCCAACCACTGGATGCCGCAGGAAATCAACATGAGCCGCGACATCCAGCTGTGGAAGGACCCCAACGGTCTGACCGAGGACGAGCGCCGCGTCGTGACGCGCAACCTCGGCTTCTTCGTCACCGCCGACTCGCTCGCCGCCAACAACATCGTGCTCGGCACCTACCGGCACATCACCGCGCCGGAATGCCGCCAGTACCTCCTCCGGCAGGCGTTCGAGGAGGCGATCCACACCCACGCCTACCAGTACATCGTCGAGAGCCTGAACCTCGATGAGGGCGCGGTATTCAACGCGTACCACGAGATTCCGTCGATCCGGGAGAAGGACGAGTTCCTGGTGCCGTTCATCGACACCCTCACCAACCCGCACTTCAAGACCGGCACGCCGCAGGCCGACCAGGATCTGCTGAAGAGCCTGATCGTGTTCTCCTGCCTGATGGAGGGCCTGTTCTTCTACGTCGGCTTCGCGCAGATCCTGGCGCTCGGCCGGCAGAACAAGATGACCGGCGCCGCCGAGCAGTACATGTACATCCTGCGCGACGAGTCGATGCACTGCAACTTCGGCATCGACCTGGTCAACACCATCAAGCTGGAGAACCCCCACCTGTGGACGCCGCAGTTCCGCGAGGAGCTGAACGGCCTGTTCCGCAGGGCGGTCGAGCTGGAGTACCGCTACGCCGAGGACACCATGCCGCGCGGCGTGCTCGGCCTGAACGCGCCGATGTTCAAGGAATACCTGAGATTCATAGCAAACCGGCGCTGCCAGCAGATCGGCCTGGAGACGCTCTACCCGGGGGCCAGCAACCCGTTCCCGTGGATGAGCGAGATGATCGACCTCAAGAAGGAGCGCAACTTCTTCGAAACGCGGGTCATCGAGTACCAGACCGGCGGCGCGCTGAACTGGGAATGACCATGCCCGAGGAAGACACCATGCGCATCACCGACTGCAAGGCCGAAGAAGACTACAAGCTGTGGCTGCGGTTTGAAGACGGCCTGGAAGGCCGCGTGTTCCTCGGCAATCTGCTCGAGATCGGCGCTTTCCAGCTTTGGCGCGACGTGCGCGAGTTCGAGAAGGTGAGCGTCGATCCGGAAACCGCGACCGTCACATGGGATGGAGGTATTCGCTTAGACGCCGACATCCTTTACCATGACGTGAAGGCGAACCAGATTCAGCACGCCGGCGCGGGTGAACCCCCGCCGGTGGTTGGATAGCCAGGGCCGAGATGCCCGGGCTTCTTTGTTCAACAACATAGGAGATTGCAAATGGCGAAGAAAAAAGCGAAAAAAGGCGGCAAGAAAAAGAAGAAGAAAAGGTCATCAAAGAAGAAAAAGAAAGTAAAGAAGGCAGCAGGAACAAAAAAAGCGGCCGGTAAGAAGAAATCCGGCAAGAAGAAGAACAAGGCCGCCAGACCTGTGGCCCGCCTCGCGACACCGATGGCAGCAACTGCTGCGCCGCCATCTGCGCTGAACCCAGCGGCCGCGTGGCCGTTCCCTACGGGTTCCCGGCCGTAACCGGGGACTCGCGGAACGCAGCCCAAAGCTCAGCGGACCGGCTTGGTCATTCGACCCAAGAACGGAGACCTAGGCCGGTCCGCGAGGCTTCCTCGAGTGAGAGCGCCCATTCTACCGAGCGGCGCCGATTCCAAGCGGAAACTCCTTGAAGGAAAAGGGGAATCGTTGCAGTCCGGCGCGGTCCAAGGAAGGGGAAATCGACCATGAATAACGTGTCCCTGATTGCCACGCGGGCCCTGTCCGCGACCCGCACGATGCTCGCGCCCATTGGCCTCGTTGCGCTCGCCGCCGTCGCCCTGTCGACGAAGCCGGAGCAGCCCGAAGCATGGCTGCCGGCGCCATCGAAAGCGCTGAGCGAAGCTGCGCTCGACGCGGGCGCCGCGCCGCTCCTCGCCGCCTTGGCCGAGTCGCCGGTCCAGCGCGAGCAGCGCGCGGTGACCGAGTACATCGCCAGCCGCTACCGGGTATCGGACCAAGCGGTCGCCGGCTACGTCGCGCTCGCCTACCAGGCCGGCGCTCAGTACTCCGTCGACCCGCTGCTCATCCTGGCGGTGATGGCGATCGAGTCGAGCTACAACCCGGTGGCCGAGAGCTCCATGGGTGCTCGCGGCCTGATGCAGGTGATGCCGAAGTACCACCTCGAGAAGCTGCTCGACCACGGCGGCGAATACGCGATCCTCGAGCCGGAAGTAAACATCGCGGTCGGCGCGAGGATCTTGCGCGACTACCAGCGCCGCTTCCGCGACACCGAGACCGCGCTGCAAATGTACGGCGGTGCGCTCGACGATCCGTCGACGCTCTATGCGTCGAAGGTGCTCGCCGAGAAGGCGCGCCTCGACGCGCTAAGAATCAAGACGCGGAAGCAAACCGCGCAATCCGTCTAGCGGCCTCTTCGAGGTCTTCCAGGCTGCGGGTATAGGCGAAGCGCACGAAACGCTGCGTGCGGTTCGACCCGAAGTCCACGCCTGGCGTCGCCGCCACGGCCTCCTTCTCCAGCAGCTCGCGCGTGAACGCGCGCGCGTCGCGCCCGCAGTCGGCGTAGATGTAGAACGCGCCGTGCGGCTCCGCGGGCACGGCGAGGCCCGCACGCCGGAGAGCCGGCAGGAGGAAGTTCTTCCTGTTCTCGAATTCCTTGCGCCTGCCTTCCAGCACCGAGACGCTTTCGGGAAGGAATGCTGCCAGTGCGGCGTGTTGCGCCGCGGACGGCGCTGAAATGAACAGATGCTGGGCCAGCTTCTCGAAGCCGCGCACCGCGCCCTCGGGCAGCACCACCCAGCCCAGCCGCCAGCCGGTCATGCAGAAGTACTTCGAGAAGCTGTTGATCAGCACCACCTCGCCGGGAAGCCCTGCCGCAGACCACGGCCGCGTGCCGTAGACCAGCCCCTGGTAGATCTCGTCGACGAGGAGGACGCCACCCCGCTCGGCGATGAACTCGGCGATCTTGCGCAGCTCGGCCTCCGCGATGAGCGTTCCGGTCGGGTTCGAAGGAGAGCCGAGCAATAGGCCCTTGGTCTTCGGGCCCCACGCGGCGCGCACCATTTCGAGGGTCGGCTGAAAGCTGGTCTGCCCGGACACGGTCAGCGTTTTCGCCACGCCTTCGAAAGCGCGCACGAAATGCCGGTATCCCGGGTAGCCGGGATCGGGGACCAGGACCTCGTCGCCGGCGTCGACATAGAGCGCAGCCGCGGTCAGCAGGCCTCCGGAGGCTCCCGCAGTTACCGCTATGCGGGAAGCGGGGATTCGACAACCGAATTTCGTCTGGTAATGGGCCGCAATCGCCTCCCGCAGAGCGGGTAGTCCGAGCGTGGCGGTGTAAGCGGTGAGCCCGTCGCGGATCGCGCGTACGCCGGCCTCGACCACCAGCGCCGGCGCGGTGAAATCGGGCTCGCCGATCTCCATGTGCACCACGCGGCGGCCGGCCGCCTCGAGCGCGTGCGCGCGCGCCAGCACATCCATCACCTCGAAGGGCTCTATTTCGTCGGCGCGGCGCGCCGTGGGGGTCGGCATGAGGGTGAGGGATTATAATTTTTTGGTGGACGAGCAACTGAGAAAGAACGCGCTCGAATATCACCGGCGCGGCAGCCCCGGCAAGATTTCGCTGCTGCCGACCAAGCAGCTCACCAACCAGCGCGACCTCGCGCTCGCCTATTCGCCCGGCGTCGCCGAGCCATGCCTCGAGATCAAGAACAACCCGGAGGACGTGTACAAGTACACGTCGCGCAGGAATCTCGTCGGCGTCGTCACCAACGGCACGGCTGTCCTGGGACTCGGTAACATCGGGGCGCTTGCCG